>NZ_JAHBCZ010000019.1:0-77653 GCF_019956035.1 Pseudomonas sp. A-RE-22 | reverse complement strand
GAATCACTCTGGTCATGACACTGGCCGGTGCTTTTTTCTCAAACCGCGCTAGAACTTCTGCCCACATCGCTTCTGTCACCCTGACTGAGTTTTGTGGGATTTTATCAAAGACCTTGAAAGGGCTGGCTGTAAGAGCGGAGCCATAGGCAGCCGTGACCGCAGCAACGGATATGTACTCAATCCCCCCCCGCAACCCACATACCAATCCGAGAAATAGAAGAACCTTATGAACTGGCAACCCCACATCACCGTCGCCACCATCGTCGAAAACAACGGCCGCTTCCTGATGGTGGAAGAATCCAAGGCCGGACGCGCAGTGCTCAACCAGCCCGCCGGCCACCTTGACCCGAACGAAACCCTGACCGAAGCCGCCGTGCGCGAAACCCTGGAAGAAACCGGCTGGGACGTCGAACCCACGGCCGTGGTGGGTATTTACCTGTACACCGCCCCCAGCAACGGTGTGACCTACCAGCGCGTCTGTTTCGCCGCCAAGGCCTTGAAACACCACCCCGAGTATCAACTGGACGACGGCATCCTCGGCGCCAAATGGCTGACCCGCGACGAACTGCTCGAACAGCGCGAGCACTGGCGCAGCGAGCTGATCATCCGCTGCATCGACGATTATCTGGCCGGCCATTGCCACAGTCTGACGCTGATCCGTCCTTCTCTTTAGCCTTGTGCGCCCGGGCCTGATAGAATCGCGTCCTTTTTCAAGACACTCATTGAACTCCTATGCGTGATCCAGCTCCTTCTGACACATCCAAGAAGCGCGTCATTGTCGGCATGTCCGGCGGCGTGGACTCTTCCGTTTCCGCCCTTCTGCTGATCGAGCAGGGTTATGAGGTGGAAGGCCTGTTCATGAAGAACTGGGAAGAAGACGACGGCACCGAATACTGCACCGCCATGGACGACCTGGCGGACGCCCAGGCCGTGTGCGACAAGATCGGCATCAAGCTGCACACCGCCAACTTCGCCGCCGAGTACTGGGACAACGTGTTCGAGCACTTCCTGGCCGAATACAAGGCCGGACGCACGCCGAACCCGGACATCCTCTGCAACCGCGAGATCAAGTTCAAGGCGTTCCTCGACTACGCCATGATGCTCGGCGCCGACCTGATCGCCACCGGCCACTACGTGCGCCGCCGCGACATCGACGGCCGCACCGAACTGCTCAAGGGCCTGGACCCGAACAAGGACCAGAGCTACTTCCTGCATGCCGTCGGCGGCGAGCAGATCGCCAAGACCCTGTTCCCGGTAGGCGAACTGGAAAAGCCCGAAGTGCGCGCGATCGCCGAAAAACACCAGCTCGCCACCGCCAAGAAGAAAGACTCCACCGGGATCTGCTTTATCGGTGAGCGCCGTTTCAGCGACTTCCTCAAGCAGTACCTGCCGGCCCAGCCGGGCGAGATCAAGACGACCGAAGGCGAAGTCATCGGCCGTCACCATGGCCTGATGTACCACACCATCGGCCAGCGCCAGGGCCTGGGCATCGGCGGCCTGAAAGACGCCGGCGAAGAGCCGTGGTACGTGCTGGTCAAGGACCTGGAGCACAACGAGCTGATCGTCGGCCAGGGCAACGACCACCCATGGTTGTTTTCCCGCGCCCTGCTCGCCTCCGACATCTATTGGGTCAACCCGATCGACCTCAGCGAACCACGTCGCCTGACGGCCAAGGTTCGCTACCGCCAGAGCGACCAGCCCTGCACCCTGGAAAAAACCGCCACGGGCTACCGTGCCACCTTCGATGACCCGCAGCGGGCGGTCACCCCCGGCCAGTCCGTGGTGTTCTATGACGGCGAAATCTGCCTGGGCGGCGGCGTGATCGAAGTCGCAGAGCCCTGGAGCAGCAAGGCATGAGCCCCATCCAGGAACAACTGACGGCATTGGGCGGCGTGTTTCTCGCCGCCGTGCTGGTGGACAGGATCGCCAAGACCGGCCAAGCCACCGAAGCGGGCGTGGCTTGCATGCTCGGCAGCCTGCTGGTTCGCGATCCCAAGGACACCCTGGAGGTCTATGGCGGCGACGACTTGAACCTGCGCGAAGGCTATCGTGCGCTGATCGGCGCCCTGGAGCGCGATCCCAGCGCCCTGCAACGCGAACCGCTGCGCTATGCCCTGTCGATGCTGGGCCTTGAGCGCCAGCTGGCCAAGCGCGACGACCTGCTGGAAACCATAGGCAAACGCTTGCCGCAGATCCAGTCCCAGGTGGAGCACTTCGGCCCGTCCCACGAAAACGTCATCGCGGCCTGCGGCGCGCTGTACCAGGACACCCTGAGCACCTTGCGCCAGCGCATCCAGGTGCATGGCGACATGCGCAACCTGCAGCAACCGAGCAATGCCTCGAAGATCCGCGCCCTGTTGCTGGCCGGGATTCGTTCGGCACGGCTGTGGCGGCAGCTGGGCGGCCATCGCTGGCAACTGGTGATCAGCCGACGCAAATTGCTTAAAGAGCTTTACCCGTTGATGCGCAACGAATAAGTCGCCTCAACCCGTTTTTGTAGTTCGTTACGCGTAACACGCCGGTCAGTTGGCGACGGACCGGCGATTGTTTTCATGTATGATACGCGCCCCATTTCGTTGCCCGACTGTCCGAGAACACCCCATGCAGCTCTCTTCGCTCACTGCGGTTTCCCCTGTTGACGGCCGCTACGCCGGCAAAACCCAGGCCCTGCGCCCGATTTTCAGCGAGTACGGCCTGATCCGTGCCCGCGTCCTGGTTGAAGTGCGCTGGCTCCAGCGCCTGGCCGCCCACCCTGCCATCAGCGAAGTACCGGCGTTTTCCGCCGAAGCCAACGCGGTGTTGAACGCCCTCGCAGAAAATTTTGTGCTGGAGCACGCCGAGCGCGTCAAAGAGATCGAGCGCACCACCAACCACGACGTCAAGGCCATCGAATACCTGCTCAAGGAGCAGGCGGCCAAGCTGCCGGAACTGGCCAATGTCAGCGAGTTCATCCACTTCGCCTGCACCAGCGAGGACATCAACAACCTGTCCCACGCCCTGATGCTGCGCGAAGGCCGTGATGAGGTGATGCTGCCACTGATGCGCCAGACCGCCCAGGCCATCCGCGAGCTGGCGATCCGCTTCGCCGACGTGCCGATGCTGTCGCGCACCCACGGTCAACCGGCTTCGCCGACCACCCTGGGCAAGGAACTGGCGAACGTGGTCTACCGCCTGGAGCGCCAGATCGCCCAGGTGGCCGCCGTGCCGCTGCTGGGCAAGATCAACGGCGCCGTGGGCAACTACAACGCCCACCTGTCTGCCTACCCGGACATCGACTGGGAAGCCAACGCCCGCGCCTTCATCGAAGACGAGCTGGGCCTGAGCTTCAACCCCTACACCACCCAGATCGAACCGCATGACTACATCGCCGAGCTGTTCGATGCGATCGCGCGCTTCAACACCATCCTGATCGACTTCGACCGTGACATCTGGGGCTATATTTCCCTGGGTTACTTCAAGCAGCGCACCATCGCTGGCGAAATCGGTTCCTCGACCATGCCGCACAAGGTCAACCCGATCGACTTCGAAAACTCCGAAGGCAACCTGGGCATCGCCAACGCGCTGTTCCAGCACCTGGCGAGCAAACTGCCGATCTCCCGCTGGCAGCGCGACCTGACCGACTCCACCGTGCTGCGCAACCTGGGCGTGGGTTTTGCCCATAGCGTCATTGCCTACGAAGCCAGCCTCAAGGGCATCAGCAAGCTGGAACTGAACGAGCAGAAGATCGCCGCCGACCTGGACGCCTGCTGGGAAGTCCTGGCCGAACCGATCCAGACCGTGATGCGTCGCTACAACATCGAAAACCCGTATGAAAAGCTGAAAGAACTGACCCGTGGCAAGGGCATCAGCCCTGAAGCGTTGCAGACTTTCATCGATGGCCTGGACATGCCTGCCGACGCCAAGGCTGAGCTGAAAAAGCTCACGCCGGCCAGTTACATCGGCAACGCAGCAGCACAAGCCAAGCGCATCTGATCCACGGCTTTACCTTTGAGACGCCCGGCCGCGCCGGGCGTTTTTATTCGCGTCTGAAAAGTATATTTTTTCAATAGGTTACACATGAATCCTGATATTCCTCTGCAACTCCTGGGCGGCATCACGGCACGGGAGTTCCTGCGCGACTACTGGCAGAAAAAACCCCTGCTGATCCGTCAGGCGATTCCTGACTTCCAAAGCCCGATCGATGCCGACGAACTGGCCGGCCTGGCCCTGGAAGAAGAAGTCGAATCGCGCCTGGTGATCGAGCATGGCGAGCGTCCCTGGGAATTGCGTCGCGGCCCGTTTGCCGAAGACGAATTCAGCAAGCTGCCAGAGCGCGAGTGGACCCTGCTGGTACAGGCGGTCGATCAGTTCGTACCGGAAGTCAGCGAGCTGCTGGAGAACTTCCGCTTCCTGCCGAGCTGGCGCATCGACGACGTGATGATCAGCTTCGCCGCACCCGGTGGCAGCGTGGGTCCGCATTTCGATAACTATGACGTGTTCCTGCTGCAGGGCCACGGCCAGCGCAACTGGAAAATCGGCCAGATGTGCGACTCCGAAAGCCCGCTGCTGCAGCACGCCGACCTGCGCATCCTCGCTGAATTCGAAGCCACCGATGAGTGGACCCTGGAACCGGGCGACATGCTCTACCTGCCGCCGCGCCTGGCACACTGCGGCGTGGCCGTGGACGACTGCATGACCTACTCGGTGGGTTTCCGTGCGCCGAGCGCCGCTGAAGTCCTGACCCACTTCACCGACTTCCTCAGCCAGTTCCTGCCGGACGAAGAACGCTACACCGACGCCGACGCACGCCCTGTAGCCGATCCGCACCAGATCCAGCAGGACGCCCTCGACCGCCTCAAGGGCTTGCTGGCCGAGCACATGAGCGACGAGCGCCTGCTGCTGACCTGGTTTGGCCAGTTCATGACCGAGCCGCGCTACCCGGAACTGGTGGTGGGCCCGGAACTGGAAGAAGACGACCTGCTGGCCAGCCTGGAACAAGGTGCCGTGATCATTCGCAACCCGAGCGCGCGCCTGGCCTGGTCGGAAGTCGATGACGACCTGCTGCTGTTCGCCAGCGGCCAGAGCCGTTACCTGCCGGGCAAGCTGCGCGAGCTGCTGAAAATGATCTGCGCCGCCGACGCCCTGCACATCGAGAACCTCGGTCCGTGGCTGGCCGACGAAGACGGTCGCGGCCTGGTCTGCGAGCTGGTCAAGCAAGGCAGCCTGGGGTTCGCTGATGAATAAAATTCACGTTCGTGTCGCAGACTGGCAAAAGGATAACGCCGAGATCCGGCGCATTCGTGAGACCGTGTTCATTGCCGAGCAGTCCGTTCCACCTGAGCTGGAATGGGATGCCGACGACCAGAGCGCGGTGCATTTTCTGGCGTTTGAAGGCGACTTTCCCATCGGCACCGCCCGCCTGCTGACCGACGGCCATATCGGCCGCGTCTCGGTCCTCAAGGACTGGCGTGGCCTGAAGGTGGGCGATGCGCTGATGCACGCAGTGATCGCCGAAGCCGAGAAGCGTGGGCTCCAGCAGCAGATGCTCAGCGCCCAGGTGCACGCCACGCCGTTCTATGAGCGGCTGGGGTTTGCAGTGGTCAGCGAGGAGTTCCTGGAAGCCGGGATTCCGCATGTGGACATGGTGCGGCGCTCGGCCTGAAACCTGTGGCGAGGGAGCTTGCTCCCTCGCCACAAATGCATCATGCAACCTCGAAACGCCCCGCCATCCACCGATGCCGGGGCGTTTTGCCGTCTAACATTCAACTTGCGCCACCCGGGGCCGACAAACTGGCAATATCAGGCCTTTGTCTCATGGAGAAATGGACATGCTTCTACGCACCCTGCTGACCCTCTTGCTGCTTGGTAGCAGCCTGTCAGCCGTGGCCGATACGCAAATCGTGCCGCTGAACTATCGCACCAGCGCCGACCTGCTGCCGGTGGCACAGAACTTCATCGGCAAGGACGGCCAGGTCAGCGCCTACGGCAACCAACTGATCGTCAACGCCGAGCCTGGCAAGATCGAAGAACTCCGGCAATTTTTGGCCCAATTGGACACTGCGCCCAAGCGCCTGCTGATTACGGTCGACACCAACGAAAACAACCTGCAGGGCGACCAGGGTTACTCGATCAACGGCGCCGCGCCCAGCCAGACCCGCATCATCAACCGCAGCACCGCCAGCCGTGACGGCGGCGTGCAGCAGGTGCAAGCCAGCGAAGGCCAGCCGGCGCTGATCCAGGTCGGCCAGAGCGTGCCCTTCACCAGCAGCCAGACCGACAACTACGGCCGCCTGCAAAGCCAGACCGAATACCGCAACGTCACCCAGGGTTTTTATGTCACGGCGAGCGTCACCGGCGAGACCGTTCATCTCAGCATCAGTACCAACCGTGACCGCATGAGCCAGGAGCGTCCTGATGTAGTGAACGTTCAGAGTACCGACACAACCGTCAGCGGTCGCCTGGGCGAATGGATCACCCTGGCCGGCGTGAATCGCCAGACTCAAGCCGACAAGCAGGGCCTGACCCGCAGCTACTCTACCCAGGGCCGCGACGACATGATTTTGCGGGTCAAGGTCGATACCCTGAACTGAAGCACCAAAAACTGACTGATGAGTCGTATTAGACCAAAGATGTAGTGCCATAAAAAAAGCACTACAAAACGTTTGACGAGGCAAAAAACCGAAGGCATGATGGCCTCGCTCCCGCTAATCAGGGGCCCTGACAAGGGCCTTCGGGTCGACGCTTGCAACTACCCTGCGAGCCGATTCGTGTCTGTACCGCCCACAAGGTGTGTTTGACGAGGTTGCGACTGGAACGAAGTTGTCCCGAGGGACGGAAGCGTAACTAGGTAACCCGGCATCACTCTGAGTTCGTATGGAGGCCCACGACGCCCGAATGCGCCCGCAGTTCGCCCCTACCTGCTCACTTTCCCCTCGAGCCCATCGTTCATCCCGTCGCCTCCCCGCCTGAACCGACTTGTACGCCAACCCCTGGTCGGCAGGAGCAGGAATTTTCCACCAAGACCTATGCGACGAGGTTTATCTCCATGGCACTGACACGCGAACAGCAAATTGCAGCCCTTGAAAAAGACTGGGCTGAAAACCCGCGCTGGAAAGGCGTGAAGCGCAATTATTCCGCTGCTGACGTCGTCCGTCTGCGTGGCTCGGTTCAACCTGAGCACACCCTTGCGAAAATGGGCGCCGACAAGCTCTGGAACCTGGTCACCCAGGGCGCCAAGCCAGCCTTCCGTCCCGAGAAAGATTTCGTCAACTGCATGGGCGCCCTGACCGGCGGCCAGGCTGTGCAGCAAGTCAAGGCCGGCATCCAGGCGATCTACCTGTCGGGCTGGCAAGTGGCCGCGGACAACAACTCCGCCGAGTCGATGTACCCCGACCAGTCGCTGTACCCGGTGGATTCGGTTCCAACCGTGGTCAAGCGCATCAACAACTCGTTCCGTCGCGCCGACCAGATCCAGTGGAAAGCCGGCAAGAACCCGGGCGACGAAGGCTACATCGACTACTTCGCGCCGATCGTGGCTGACGCTGAAGCCGGTTTCGGTGGCGTCCTGAACGCCTACGAGCTGATGAAAAGCATGATCGAAGCAGGCGCCGCCGGCGTTCACTTCGAAGACCAACTGGCTTCGGTGAAGAAATGCGGCCACATGGGCGGCAAGGTACTGGTTCCGACCCAGGAAGCTGTGCAGAAGCTGACCGCTGCCCGCCTGGCCGCCGACGTTGCCGGTGTACCGACCATCATCCTGGCCCGTACCGACGCCAACGCCGCTGACCTGCTGACCTCCGACTGCGACCCGTACGACCAACCGTTCGTAACCGGTACCCGCACCCAGGAAGGCTTCTACAAGGTGCGTGCCGGTCTCGACCAAGCCATCGCCCGTGGCCTGGCCTACGCACCGTACGCCGACCTGATCTGGTGCGAAACCGCCAAGCCGGACCTGGACGAGGCGCGTCGCTTCGCCGAAGCGATCAAGAAGGAATACCCAGACCAGATCCTGTCTTACAACTGCTCGCCTTCCTTCAACTGGAAGAAAAACCTGGACGACGCGACCATCGCCAAGTTCCAGCGCGAACTGTCCGCCATGGGCTACAAGCACCAGTTCATCACCCTGGCCGGCATTCACAACATGTGGCACAGCATGTTCAACCTGGCGCACGACTACGCCCGCAACGACATGACCGCCTACGTGAAGCTGCAAGAGCAAGAGTTCGCTGACGCCGCCAAGGGCTACACCTTCGTGGCTCACCAGCAGGAAGTGGGCACCGGCTACTTCGACGACATGACCACCGTGATCCAGGGCGGCACTTCGTCGGTGACCGCACTGACCGGTTCCACCGAAGAAGAACAGTTCCACTGATACACGCCGTAAACGGCCCTTGCGGACCGAGTAAAAGCTAACCGCAAAGCCGATGATCTGAAGCCCCGACTGGTTCGGGGCTTTTTTCTGCCGATTTTTCCCGCTCCGTTTTTCACACCTTGAAGTGACTGACCAACTGCTGCAACTGGTTACCCAGGCGCGCCAGTTCGATGCTGGAGGCTGCGGTTTCTTCACTGGCTGAGGCGGTCTGCTCGGATACATCGCGCACGCTCAGGATACTACGGCTGATTTCCTCGGCCACCGAGCTCTGTTGCACCGCGGCGGCGGCAATCTGCTGGTTCATGGCCTGAATGCCGGAAACCGCCTGGGTGATGTTGCCCAGGGAGGTGCCGGCTTTGCCTGCCAATTCCACGCTGCTGTCGGTCAGTTCGCGGCTGTTTCGCATGATGCTCGATACCTGGCGCGTGCCGTTCTGCAAGCCCGCCACCAGGCTTTCAATCTCTTCGGTGGAATGCTGGGTACGCTGGGCCAATCCGCGCACTTCATCGGCGACCACGGCAAAACCGCGCCCGGCGTCACCCGCGCGAGCGGCCTCGATGGCGGCGTTAAGGGCCAGCAAGTTGGTCTGCTCAGCCACCGCCCTGATCACGTCCATGATCTTGCCGATGCGCCCGCTTTCCTGTTCCAGCTCGTTCATGGCTTCGACTGAACGCCCGACCTCGCCGGCCAGGCGCTCAATCTGAACGATGGCTTGCGCGACCACCTGGTCGCCAATACGAGCTTGTGCATCGGCCTCTGATGCAGCTGCGCGAGCTTGTTCGGCATTACGCGCGACTTCATGCACGGTGACCGACATTTCGTGCATGGCGGTAGCCACCTGATCGGTCTCGGTCTTCTGACTGTTGACCCCGGCACTGGTCTGCTCGGTGACAGCCGAGAGCTCTTCGGCGGCACTGGCGATTTGGGTAACGCCATCGCGGATGCCACCGATCAGGTCGCGCAAGGTGCTGCCCATGCGCTCAATACCCTGCTGCAAGACACCCAGCTCATCACGACGGGTCACGATCACGTGCTGCGTGAGATCACCTGCTGCAATGCGATCGACCACAGCCAATGTGTCCTGCAACGGCCGTGTAATCTGGCGGGTGATGATCAGGGCGGCAAAAATCCCCAACAACATCGCCAAGGCCGTACAACTCAGCTGCAGGATGCGCGCCTGGGCGCTGTCTTCGTCACGGGAGACCAGTTGGCTGGCATACATTTCGTCAGACAGACGAGTGATGGTTTCACCCAGATCGATAGTGTCCTGCACGGCCTTGCCAATGGCCTGATTGCTGGCAGTGAAATCCTGCACCGAACGGCGGTAAGCAATCAGCGCGGTTTCCAGCTGCTTGATGGTGTCGGCATAGGTCGGACCGAAAGCGCCGTTGAGGGTTTCGATGCCCTTGAGCGCATTTTCCAGCTGGCGGGCGGCGGCGAGCTCGGTGGCGCTGTTGGGGTTGCCGGTATAGCCACGCACTTCATAACGCACCAGTGCCAAGTCCTCTTTTGCCTTGAGGATGACCCTGTACAGCTCGAAACGGCGCTCATCCGAGGCAGGCATTGCTTCTACGTCATTGATGACTTTGGCAATCAGCGCGGCACCCTTGACCGCATTGACGCCCATCTCCTTGCGCATGGCCGCGTCATTGCGATAAGCCTCGCGCATCGTATTCAGTGCCACTTGATACTGCGTGCTGGCCTGCTCGATCAGCGCAAGTTTTTTCAGGTTTTCAGGTTTTCTCAACTCGTTTGCGAGGCTTTTCTGCTTGGCGACAAACTGGTCCAGCGACGCCTGGATCAATGCACCCTTTTGTTCATCTCCCCGGTCCAGCTGGTATTGCAAGCGAGCCCTGCGCAGGTGATCAAGACGGTTGCCGAGTTCGGTGATGCTGGTCATTCGATCAGTACGCTCGATCATTTTCCCCAGGCTGAACCAGCCGGTCGCGGCGAGGATAGCGGTCAGAAGCAGTACAACGGCAAAGCCCAAAGCCAGCTTGAGCATAACGCTCATATTCGCGATCCAAGAGTTCATGGCATTCCTTGTGGTCATCAGCCGCGAACGATGAAACCTGGCGCGGCTATCTAAGAAGGGACGTTAGCCTAATCAAGCATTGATATAGATGATTAGATGAATGAAGCACAAAGATAGCCATTTGATATCATTCATTCAAGGAAAGTCGAGGATGCATCGATTGGACGGGGCTGGCGAGCAAAAATTGGCACGAGGCCGGGCCTAAAGCACCACAGCGGTGTCGCTTAAACGCGCAAACCCCATGGCCACAGGTTCTGCATTGGCTCAACTGATCGACATTGATCTGACGAACCTGGTTTTTTCACCCGTTTTTTTTGAAGCAACCTACGCTGTAAGAGCAAGCCTGCATCTGTGGGAGTCGGGCTTGACCGCGATGAACGATTACGCTGTCTGCCTCGGGACCGCGTTGCCGGCATTGCGAGCAAGCTTGGCTCCCACAGGAGCAGTCCCCCACACAGAGCCAACCTTCACCGACCCCTCCTCCACAAAACTTCGGCGCACGGGTAGAAAAATTGATCGAACGCAGTATTGGGCAGTCCGAAAAGGAGTAAAACGTTCGGCGCTGACAATTGCAGTAGCGGCGATGTAAGACAGTCTTTCAGGCACAACACAAAGTGCACCGTAGAAAGGCCGCTACAAATAATAATAATTATCATTTGGAAGTCATTATCATTGTTGCATTCCGCACAAAATATTATTGATGAATAACCGGCCAACGCCCACCAGGCCTGGGCCGCAGGGTCTTGGAGGCACGCTATGTCCTTATTCCAATAAATAATTTCGCTATAGGAATTTTACTTGCCCGGTGTTTAGCCATAAAATCACCGCGATTGATTGCTGCGACATATCGTCACTGCGTTATTTCATTCAAGCTCAGAGACCTTTGCTCTCTGTTAAGGATTTCCAGCATGTCCGAAGCGACAGGACTCATGGCCCACAATTGGGGCTTTGCCATTTTCCTTCTGGGCGTTGTTGGCCTGTGTGCTTTCATGCTCGGTGTGTCGAGCCTGCTTGGGTCAAAAGCCTGGGGCCGCAGCAAAAATGAACCGTTCGAGTCCGGCATGCTACCTACCGGTGGCGCCCGCTTGCGGCTCTCAGCCAAATTCTATCTGGTCGCGATGCTCTTCGTGATCTTCGATATCGAAGCCCTCTTTCTCTTTGCATGGTCTGTGTCCGTCCGCGAAAGCGGCTGGACCGGATTCGTCGAAGCTCTCGTTTTCATAGCAATTCTGTTGGCAGGTCTTGTCTACCTTTACCGAGTGGGGGCGCTTGATTGGGCTCCGGAAGCTCGGCGCAAGCGGCAAGCGAAGCTGAAACAATGAGGCTTTGGCAATGCAATACAATCTCACCAGGATCGACCCCGATGCTCCTAACGAGCAGTATCCGATTGGCGAACGGGAAACCGTTGCCGATCCGTTAGAAGATCAAGTCCACAAAAACATCTTCATGGGCAAGCTCGAAGACGTGCTGAACAGCACGGTCAACTGGGGTCGCAAGAACTCCCTGTGGCCGTACAACTTCGGCCTTTCGTGCTGCTACGTGGAAATGACCACCGCCTTCACGGCGCCCCACGACATCGCGCGCTTTGGCGCCGAGGTGATCCGGGCATCGCCACGCCAGGCGGATTTCATGGTTATCGCCGGTACCTGCTTCATCAAGATGGCGCCGATCATCCAGCGTCTCTACGAGCAAATGCTCGAACCTAAGTGGGTTATCTCCATGGGTTCGTGCGCCAACTCCGGTGGCATGTACGACATCTACTCCGTCGTTCAAGGGGTGGACAAGTTCCTGCCCGTGGACGTCTACGTGCCCGGCTGCCCGCCTCGCCCTGAAGCTTTCCTGCAAGGCCTGATGCTGTTGCAGGAGTCGATTGGCCAGGAGCGTCGCCCACTGTCCTGGGTCGTTGGCGATCAAGGCGTCTATCGCGCCGACATGCCATCGCAAAAGGAACAGCGCCGCGAACAGCGTATCGCAGTCACCAACCTGCGCAGCCCCGACGAAGTCTGATCCAGCTCTGCTCTGCATAAGAAACGAGAACCTGGCTTCATTCTTTACGTTGACCGAAAGCGATAAATAACCATGACTACAGGCAGTGCTCTGTACATCCCGCCTTACAAGGCAGACGACCAGGATGTGGTCGTCGAACTGAACAACCGTTTTGGCCCCGAGGCGTTCACCGCCCAGCCGACCCGCACCGGCATGCCGGTGCTTTGGGTTGCCCGCGCCAAACTCGTCGAAGTCCTGACCTTCCTGCGCAACCTGCCCAAGCCGTACGTCATGCTCTATGACCTGCACGGCGTGGACGAGCGCCTGCGCACCAAGCGTCAAGGGCTGCCCGACGGCGTCGATTTCACCGTGTTCTATCACCTGATGTCGATCGAGCGTAATAGTGACGTAATGATCAAGGTCGCCTTGTCCGAGAGCGACCTTAGCGTGCCGACCGTGACCGGCATCTGGCCGAACGCCAACTGGTACGAGCGTGAAGTGTGGGACATGTTCGGGATCGACTTCCCCGGCCACCCGCACCTGACCCGCATCATGATGCCGCCGACCTGGGAAGGTCACCCGCTGCGCAAGGACTTCCCGGCCCGTGCCACCGAGTTCGACCCGTTCAGCCTGTCCCTGGCCAAGCAACAGCTCGAGGAAGAAGCCGCGCGCTTCAAGCCTGAAGACTGGGGCATGAAGCGTTCGGGCGCCAACGAGGACTACATGTTCCTCAACCTCGGCCCGAACCACCCTTCGGCCCACGGTGCGTTCCGCATCATCCTGCAGCTGGACGGCGAAGAGATCGTCGACTGCGTGCCTGACATCGGCTACCACCACCGTGGCGCCGAGAAAATGGCCGAGCGCCAGTCCTGGCACAGCTTCATCCCGTACACCGACCGCATCGACTACCTCGGCGGCGTGATGAACAACCTGCCGTACGTGCTGTCTGTCGAGAAACTGGCCGGGATCAAGGTACCGGAGAAGGTCGACGTCATCCGCATCATGATGGCCGAGTTCTTCCGTATCACCAGCCACCTGCTGTTCCTGGGGACCTATATCCAGGACGTGGGGGCCATGACCCCGGTGTTCTTCACCTTCACCGACCGCCAGAAGGCCTACACGGTGATCGAAGCCATCACCGGTTTCCGCCTGCACCCGGCCTGGTACCGCATCGGTGGTGTTGCCCACGACCTGCCGCGCGGCTGGGAAAAGCTGGTCAAGGACTTCGTCGAGTGGATGCCCAAGCGCCTGGACGAATACACCAAGGCCGCCCTGCAGAACAGCATCCTCAAGGGTCGTACCATCGGGGTCGCCGCCTACAACACCAAAGAGGCCCTGGAATGGGGCGTCACCGGTGCCGGCCTGCGTTCCACCGGTTGCGACTTCGACCTGCGCAAGGCGCGCCCCTACTCCGGCTACGAAAACTTCGAATTCGAAGTACCGCTGGCGGCCAATGGCGATGCCTACGACCGCTGCATGGTTCGCGTCGAGGAAATGCGCCAGAGCATCAAGATCATCGACCAATGCATGCGCAACATGCCGGAAGGCCCGTACAAGGCGGATCACCCGCTGACCACGCCGCCGCCAAAAGAGCGCACGCTGCAACACATCGAGACCCTGATCACGCACTTCCTGCAGGTTTCGTGGGGCCCGGTCATGCCGGCCAACGAGTCCTTCCAGATGATCGAAGCGACCAAGGGCATCAACAGTTATTACCTGACGAGCGACGGCGGCACCATGAGCTACCGCACCCGGATTCGCACCCCAAGCTACCCGCACCTGCAGCAGATCCCTTCAGTGATCAAAGGCAGCATGGTCGCGGACTTGATCGCGTACCTGGGTAGTATCGATTTCGTTATGGCCGACGTGGACCGCTAAGCATGAACAGCACGCTTATCCAGACAGACCGTTTCGCCCTGAGCGAAACCGAGCGCTCGGCCATCGAGCACGAGCTGCATCACTACGAAGACCCGCGCGCGGCGTCGATCGAAGCCCTGAAGATCGTCCAGAAGGAACGTGGCTGGGTGCCTGACGGCGCGCTCTACGCCATCGGCGAGATCCTCGGCATCCCGGCCAGCGACGTCGAAGGCGTGGCCACCTTCTATAGCCAGATTTTCCGCCAGCCAGTAGGCCGTCACATCATTCGTGTCTGCGACAGCATGGTCTGCTACATCGGTGGCCACGAATCGGTGGTCGGCGAGATCCAGAACAAGCTGGGCATCGGTCTGGGCCAGACCACCGCCGACGGTCGTTTCACCCTGCTGCCAGTGTGCTGCCTGGGTAACTGCGACAAGGCGCCAGCGCTGATGATCGACGACGACACCTTCGGTGACGTCCAGCCTGACGGCGTCGCCAAACTGCTGGAGGGCTACGTATGACCCTGACTTCCTTCGGGCCCGCCAACCGCATCCAGCGTTCGGCCGAAACCCATCCCCTGACCTGGCGCCTGCGTGACGACGGCGAAGCGGTATGGCTGGACGAGTACCAGGCCAAGAACGGCTACGCCGCTGCGCGCAAGGCGTTCAGCGACATGGCCCAGGACGACATCGTCCAGACCGTGAAAGACTCCGGCCTCAAAGGCCGTGGCGGCGCGGGCTTCCCCACGGGTGTGAAGTGGGGCCTGATGCCCAAGGACGAATCCATCAACATCCGCTACCTGCTGTGCAACGCGGACGAAATGGAGCCCAACACCTGGAAAGACCGCATGCTGATGGAGCAACTGCCCCATCTGCTGATCGAAGGCATGCTGATCAGCGCCCGCGCGCTGAAAACCTACCGTGGCTATATCTTCCTGCGTGGCGAATACACCACCGCCGCCAAGCACCTGAACCGTGCCGTGGAAGAAGCCAAGGCCGCCGGCCTCTTGGGCAAGAACATCCTGGGCTCGGGCTTTGATTTCGAGCTGTTCGTCCACACCGGTGCCGGACGCTACATCTGCGGTGAAGAAACCGCACTGATCAACTCCCTGGAAGGCCGTCGCGCCAACCCACGTTCCAAGCCGCCCTTCCCTGCCGCTGTAGGCGTGTGGGGCAAGCCGACCTGCGTGAACAACGTCGAGACCCTGTGCAACGTGCCGGCGATCATCGCCGACGGCGTGGACTGGTACAAATCCCTGGCCCGTGACGGCAGCGAAGACATGGGCACCAAGCTCATGGGCTTCTCCGGCAAGGTCAAGAACCCTGGCCTGTGGGAACTGCCATTCGGCGTCACCGGTCGTGAGCTGTTCGAAGACTACGCTGGCGGCATGCGCGACGGCTACAAGCTCAAGTGCTGGCAGCCTGGCGGCGCCGGTACCGGGTTCCTGTTGCCGGAACACCTGGACGCCCAAATGTACGCCGGCGGCATCGCCAAGGTCGGCACCCGCATGGGTACCGGCCTGGCCATGGCGGTGGACGACAGCGTGAACATGGTGTCGCTGCTGCGCAACATGGAAGAGTTCTTCTCCCGTGAGTCGTGCGGTTTCTGCACCCCTTGCCGCGATGGCCTGCCATGGAGCGTCAAGCTGCTGCGGGCCCTTGAAAACGGCGAAGGCCAGGCCGGCGACATCGAGACCCTGCTGGGTCTGGTGGGTTTCCTCGGCCCAGGCAAGACCTTCTGTGCTCACGCACCGGGTGCCGTGGAGCCGTTGGGCAGCGCGATCAAATACTTCCGTCCAGAGTTCGAAGCCGGCATCGCGCCCACCAGCGCCGTCGTCCCGCCTCTGGCAAAGCCGATCGTAGTCGGCGCGTAAACGCTTAAAAAGGCGAAGGGTCCGTGCCCTTCGTCTTCTCGTGTGATGACGCCGTAAACGGCTGTGTTGATTCACGCGAATAACAAGATTCCATTAGCCACGCCCGCTGACACCGGGCCAACGAAGAACTTTGAACCATGGCCACTATCCACGTAGACGGCAAAGAGCTCGAAGTCGATGGCGCAGACAACCTGTTACAGGCATGTCTGTCGCTGGGCCTCGACATTCCTTATTTCTGCTGGCACCCCGCCCTTGGCAGCGTTGGCGCTTGTCGCCAGTGCGCGGTCAAGCAGTACACCGACGAAAACGACAAGCGTGGTCGGATCGTCATGTCCTGCATGACCCCTGCCACCGACGGCAGCTGGATCTCCATCGACGACGAAGAAGCGAAAGTGTTTCGCGCCAGCGTCGTCGAATGGCTGATGACCAACCACCCTCACGACTGCCCGGTCTGTGAGGAAGGCGGCCATTGCCACCTGCAAGACATGACGGTGATGACCGGCCACAACGAGCGCCGTTATCGCTTCACCAAGCGTACCCACCAGAACCAGGACCTCGGCCCGTTCATCTCCCACGAGATGAACCGCTGCATCGCCTGCTACCGCTGCGTGCGTTTCTACAAGGACTACGCCGGCGGCACCGACCTGGGCGTGTTCGGCGCCCACGACAACGTGTACTTCGGTCGCGTTGAAGACGGCACCCTGGAAAGCGAATTCTCCGGCAACCTCACCGAGGTCTGCCCGACCGGTGTGTTCACCGACAAGACCCACTCCGAGCGCTACAACCGCAAGTGGGACATGCAGTTCTCGCCGAGCATCTGCCATGGCTGCTCCAGCGGTTGCAACATCTCCCCGGGCGAGCGCTACGGTGAACTGCGTCGCATCGAAAACCGCTTCAACGGTTCGGTGAACCAGTACTTCCTGTGTGACCGTGGTCGTTTCGGCTATGGCTACGTCAACCGCAAGGATCGTCCACGCCAGCCGCTGCTGGCAAACGGCGCCAAGCTGAGCCTGGACCAAGCGCTGGACAAGGCCGCCGAGCTGCTGCGCGGTCGCAACATCGTCGGCATCGGTTCGCCACGGGCCAGCCTGGAAAGCAACTACGCGCTGCGTGAACTGGTCGGCGCCGAGCACTTCTACAGTGGCATCGAAGCCGGTGAGCTGGAACGCATCCGCCTGGTGCTGCAAGTGCTCAAGGACAGCCCGCTGCCCGTGCCGAACATGCGCGACATCGAAGACCACGACGCGGTGTTCGTCCTCGGTGAAGACCTGACCCAGACCGCCGCCCGCATGGCCCTGGCCCTGCGCCAGTCGGTCAAGGGCAAGGCCGAAGACATGGCCGACGCCATGCGCGTCCAGCCTTGGCTCGACGCTGCCGTGAAGAACATCGGCCAGCACGCGCTGAACCCACTGTTCATCGCCAGCCTCGCTGAAACCAAGCTCGACGACGTGGCCGAAGAGTGCGTCCACGCCGCCCCTGACGACCTGGCCCGCATCGGTTTCGCCGTGGCCCACGCCCTGGACGCCAGCGCCCCGGCCGTCGACGGCCTGGACAGCGAAGCGGCCGCTCTGGCCCAACGCATCGCCGACGCCCTGCTGGCGGCCAAGCGCCCACTGATCATCGCCGGCACCTCGTTGGGTTCCAAGGCGCTGATCGAAGCCGCGGCCAACATCGCCAAGGCCTTGAAGCTGCGCGAGAAGAACGGTTCCATCAGCCTGATCGTGCCGGAAGCCAACAGCCTTGGCCTGGCCATGCTCGGTGGCGAATCGGTGGACGCCGCCCTGCAAGCGGTGATCGACGGCAGCGCCGACGCCATCGTGGTGCTGGAAAACGACCTGTACACCCGCACTGACAAGGCCAAGGTCGATGCCGCGCTGAACGCCGCGAAAGTGCTGATCGTCGCTGACCATCAGAAAACCGCCACCACCGACCGCGCCCACCTGGTGCTGCCGGCGGCGAGCTTCGCCGAAGGCGACGGTACGCTGGTCAGCCAGGAAGGTCGCGCCCAGCGCTTCTTCCAGGTCTTCGACCCGCAATACCTGGACGCCAGCATCCTGGTTCACGAAGGCTGGCGCTGGCTGCACGCCCTGCGCGCCACCCTGCTGGACCAGCCGATCGACTGGACGCAACTGGACCACGTTACCGCCGCCGTCGCTTCGAGCAGCCCGCAACTGGCCGCCATCGTCGACGCCGCACCGTCCGCCTCGTTCCGCATCAAAGGCCTGAAGCTGGCGCGCGAACCGCTGCGCTACTCCGGTCGCACCGCCATGCGCGCCGACATCAGCGTTCACGAACCGCGCACCTCCCAGGACAACGACACCGCGTTCTCGTTCTCCATGGAAGGCTACTCGGGCTCGACCGAACCGCGCTCCCAGGTGCCATTCGCCTGGTCGCCGGGCTGGAACTCGCCGCAAGCCTGGAACAAGTTCCAGGACGAAGTCGGTGGTCACCTGCGTGCAGGCGACCCGGGCACCCGCCTGATCGAAAGCCAGGGCGATCACCTGAGCTGGTTCGCCAGCGTGCCGCGCGCCTTCAATCCGGCACCGGGCACCTGGCAGGTCGTGCCGTTCCATCACCTGTTCGGCAGCGAAGAGAACTCTTCCAAGGCCGCACCGGTGCAGGAACGCATTCCGGCCGCCTACGTGTCGCTGGCCAAGTCCGAAGCCGACCGCCTGGGCGTCAACGACGGTGCCCTGCTGAGCCTGAACGTGGCCGGCCAGACCTTGCGTCTGCCGCTGCGCATCAATGAAGAACTGGGCGCCGGCCTGGTGGCCCTGCCGGCTGGCCTGGCAGGCATCCCGCCAGCTATTTTCGGCAAAACCGTCGACGGTCTGCAGGAGGCAGCGCAATGAGCTGGTTCACCCCTGAAGTGATCGCTGTGATCCTGACGGTCCTCAAGGCCATCGTGATCCTGCTGGCCGTGGTGGTCGCAGGCGCACTGTTGAGCTTCGTCGAACGTCGCCTGCTGGGCTGGTGGCAGGACCGCTACGGTCCGAACCGCGTCGGCCCATTCGGCATGTTCCAGATCGCCGCCGACATGATCAAGATGTTCTTCAAGGAAGACTGGACGCCGCCGTTTGCCGACAAGGTGATCTTCACCCTGGCACCGGTGGTCGCCATGAGCGCCTTGCTGATCGCCTTCGCGATCATCCCGATCACCCCGACCTGGGGTGTGGCGGACCTGAACATCGGCCTGCTGTTCTTCTTCGCCATGGCCGGCCTGTCGGTGTATGCGGTGCTGTTCGCCGGCTGGTCGAGCAACAACAAGTTCGCCCTGCTGGGCAGCCTGCGGGCCTCGGCCCAGACCGTGTCCTACGAAGTGTTCATGGGCCTGTCGCTCATGGGCATCGTGATCCAGGCCGGCTCGTTCAACATGCGCGACATCGTCGAGTACCAGGCCCAGAACCTGTGGTTCATCATTCCGCAGTTCTTCGGTTTCTGTACCTTCTTCATCGCTGGCGTGGCCGTGACTCACCGTCACCCCTTCGACCAGCCGGAAGCGGAGCAGGAACTGGCCGACGGTTACCACATTGAATATGCCGGCATGAAATGGGGCATGTTCTTCGTCGGTGAATACATCGGGATCATCCTGATCTCGGCGCTGCTGGTAACGCTGTTCTTCGGTGGCTGGCACGGTCCGTTCGACATCCTGCCGCAACTGTCCTTCGTCTGGTTCGCCCTGAAGACCGCGTTCTTCATCATGCTGTTCGTCCTGCTGCGCGCCTCGATCCCGCGCCCACGCTACGACCAGGTGATGGACTTCAGCTGGAAATTCTGCCTGCCGCTGACCCTGATCAACATGCTGGTGACCGCTGCGATCGTTTTGATGAACGCGCCTGCGGCCGCGGTTCAGTGAGGATTTGACCCATGTTCAAATATATTGGCGACATCGTTAAGGGTACCGGTACCCAACTGCGAAGCCTGGTCATGATCTTCGGCCATGGCTTTCGCAAGCGCGACACCCTGCAATACCCGGAAGAGCCGGTCTACCTGGCACCACGCTATCGTGGCCGCATCGTCCTGACCCGCGACCCCGACGGCGAAGAGCGCTGCGTGGCCTGCAACCTGTGCGCCGTGGCGTGCCCGGTGGGTTGCATCTCGCTGCAGAAAGCTGAAACCGAAGACGGTCGCTGGTACCCGGACTTCTTCCGCATCAACTTCTCGCGCTGCATTTTCTGTGGCCTCTGCGAGGAAGCCTGCCCGACCACCGCGATCCAGCTCACGCCGGATTTCGAAATGGCCGAGTTCAAACGTCAGGACCTGGTGTACGAGAAAGAAGATCTGCTGATTTCCGGTCCCGGTAAAAACCCTGATTACAACTTCTATCGTGTTGCAGGTATGGCCATTGCCGGTAAGCCAAAAGGCGCCGCGCAGAACGAAGCCGAACCGATCAACGTGAAGAGCTTGCTGCCTTAAGGAAGAAAGATGGAATTCGCTTTCTATTTCGCATCGGGTATCGCGGTGGTGTCCACGCTTCGTGTGGTCACCAACACCAACCCCGTGCACGCCCTGCTCTACCTGATCATTTCGCTGATCGCCGTGGCCATGACCTTCTTCGCCCTCGGTGCACCGTTCGCCGGTGCCCTGGAAGTGATCGCCTACGCCGGCGCCATCATGGTGTTGTTCGTGTTCGTGGTGATGATGCTCAACCTCGGCCCGGCCGCGGTCCAGCAGGAACGCTCCTGGCTCAAGCCCGGCATCTGGGCGGGACCGGTGATCCTGTCCGCCCTGCTGCTGGGTGAACTGCTGTATGTGCTGTTCGCTCACCAGAGCGGCCAGGCCATCGGCCACACCACCGTAGACGCCAAGGCCGTGGGCATCAGCCTGTTCGGTCCGTACCTGCTGGTGGTCGAACTCGCCTCGATGCTGCTGCTTGCCGCAGCCGTCACGGCGTTCCATTTGGGCCGTAACGAGGCGAAGGAGTAATCACATGCCTGCTATCCCTCTCGAGCATGGTCTGGCGGTTGCCGGCATCCTGTTCTGCCTCGGTCTGGTTGGCCTGATGGTCCGCCGCAACATTCTGTTCGTGCTGATGAGCCTGGAGGTCATGATGAATGCCTCCGCCCTGGCTTTCATCGTCGCGGGCGCTCGCTGGGCGCAGCCGGATGGACAGATCATGTTCATCCTGGTGATCAGCCTGGCAGCCGCCGAGGCCAGTATCGGCCTGGCGATCCTGTTGCAGCTGTATCGCCGCTTCCACACTCTCGATATCGACGCTGCCAGCGAGATGCGCGGATGAACCTAATCTTTCTGACTTTCGTATTCCCCCTCATTGGTTTCCTGCTGCTGTCGTTCTCCCGTGGACGCTGGTCGGAAAACCTTTCGGCGCTGGTTGGCGTGGGTTCCATCGGCCTGTCTGCCATCGTCACGGCCTACGTGATCTGGCAGTTCAACGTCGCCCCGCCCGAAGGCGGTGTGTATGTGCAGGTGCTGTGGCGCTGGATGGCGGTGGAAGGCTTCACGCCGAACTTCGCCCTCTACCTGGACGGCCTGTCCATCACCATGCTCGGCGTGGTGGTCGGCGTGGGTTTCCTGATCCACCTGTTCGCCTCCTGGTACATGCGCGGTGAAGCCGGTTACTCGCGCTTCTTCGCCTACACCAACCTGTTCATCGCCAGCATGCTGTTCCTGGTGCTCGGCGATAACCTGTTGTTCCTGTACTTCGGTTGGGAAGGCGTGGGCCTGTGCTCGTACCTGTTGATCGGTTTCTACTACAGCAACCGCAACAACGGGAATGCCGCACTCAAGGCGTTCATCGTCACCCGGATCGGCGACGTGTTCATGGCCATCGGCCTGTTCATCCTGTTCCAGCAACTGGGCACGCTGAATATCCAGGAACTGCTGGTCAAGGCGCCCGAGCACTTCAAGGTCGGTGACTTCTGGATCGTCCTGGCGACCCTGATGCTGCTGGGCGGCGCCGTCGGTAAATCCGCGCAACTGCCGCTGCAAACCTGGTTGGCGGACGCGATGGCCGGCCCTACCCCGGTCTCGGCACTGATCCACGCCGCGACCATGGTGACCGCTGGCGTCTACCTGATCGCCCGTACCCACGGCCTGTTCGCCCTGGCGCCGGACATCCTGCACCTGGTGGGCATCGTCGGCGGCGTGACCCTGGTGCTGGCCGGTTTTGCCGCGCTGGTACAAACCGACATCAAGCGCATCCTCGCCTACTCGACCATGAGCCAGATCGGCTACATGTTCCTGGCCCTGGGCGTTGGTGCCTGGGAAGGCGCGATCTTCCACCTGATGACCCACGCCTTCTTCAAGGCGCTGCTGTTCCTTGCTTCCGGTGCGGTGATCGTTGCCTGCCACCACGAGCAGAACATCTTCAAGATGGGCGGCCTATGGAAGAAACTGCCGTTGGCCTACGCCAGCTTCATCGTTGGCGGCGCGGCCCTGGCGGCCCTGCCACTGGTCACCGCCGGCTTCTACTCCAAGGACGAGATCCTCTGGGAAGCGTTCGCCAGCGGTAACCAGGCACTGCTCTATGCCGGCCTGGTGGGTGCGTTCATGACCTCCCTGTACACCTTCCGCCTGATCTTCATCGCGTTCCATGGTGAAGCCAAGACCCAAGCCCATGCCGGCCATGGCATTGCTCACTGGCTGCCACTGTCGGTGCTGATCGTGCTGTCGACCTTCGTTGGCGCCATGATCACCCCACCGCTGGCCGATGTGCTGCCGCAAAGCGTCGGCCATGCGGGCGGCGAAGCCAAGCACAGCCTGGAAATCGCCTCGGGCGCCATCGCCCTGGCAGGTATCCTGCTGGCCGCCCTGCTGTTCCTGGGCAAGCGTCGTTTCGTCACGGCGATCGCCAACAGCGGTATCGGGCGATTCCTTTCGGCCTGGTGGTTCGCCGCCTGGGGCTTCGACTGGATCTACGACAAACTGTTCGTCAAGCCATACCTTGCGATCAGCCACATTCTGCGCAAAGACCCGCTCGACCAGACCATTGGCCTGATCCCGCGCATGGCCAAGGGCGGCCACACTGCCCTGAGCCGTACCGAGACCGGTCAACTGCGTTGGTATGCGGCTTCCATGGCGGCTGGCGCCGTGCTGGTTATCGGCGCCATCGTGCTGGTAGCGGTCTGATATGAACCTTGCGAACTTGCGAAAGGAAACGAGCCCGTCATGATTCTGCCCTGGCTAATCCTGATCCCCTTCATCGGCGGCCTGCTGTGCTGGATCGCGGAGCGCTCCAGCTCCACGCTCCCGCGCTGGATTGCGCTGCTGACCATGTCCCTGGAACTCGCGCTCGGCCTCTGGCTGTGGGCGACCGGCGACTATTCATTTGCTCCGGCTCCTGGCGCCGATCCAACCTGGGCGCTTGAATTCAAGCATGCCTGGATCGCGCGCTTCGGCATCAGCGTGCACCTGGCCCTCGACGGCCTGTCGCTGCTGATGATCCTGCTGACCGGCCTGCTGGGTATCCTCTCGGTACTCTGCTCCTGGAAAGAGATCCAGCGTCACGTGGGTTTCTTCCACCTGAACCTGATGTGGATCCTGGGCGGCGTCATCGGCGTGTTCCTGGCGCTGGACCTGTTCATGTTCTTCTTCTTCTGGGAAATGATGCTGGTGCCGATGTACTTCCTCATCGCGCTCTGGGGTCACAGTTCTTCGGACGGCAAGAAAACCCGGATCTACGCGGCAACCAAGTTCTTCATCTTCACCCAGGCTTCCGGCCTGATCATGTTGGTGGCGATCCTTGGCCTGGTGCTGGTCAACTTCAACAACACCGGCGTGATTACCTTCAACTACGCCGACCTGTTGAAAGTGCAGATGTCCAAGACCACCGAGTACGTGCTGATGCTCGGCTTCTTCATCGCCTTCGCGGTGAAGCTGCCAGTGGTGCCGTTCCACTCCTGGCTGCCGGACGCCCACGCCCAGGCGCCGACCGCAGGTTCCGTGGACCTGGCGGGTATCTTGCTCAAGACGGCGGCCTACGGCCTGCTGCGCTTTGCCCTGCCGCTGTTCCCCAATGCGTCGGCCGAGTTCGCGCCGATCGCCATGACCCTGGGCCTGATCGGGATTTTCTACGGTGCGTTCCTGGCGTTCGCCCAGACCGACATCAAGCGCCTGATCGCGTTCTCCAGCGTTTCGCACATGGGCTTCGTGCTGATCGGGATCTACTCCGGCAGCCAGCTCGCCCTGCAAGGCGCGGTGATCCAGATGTTGGCTCACGGCCTGTCGGCGGCGGCGCTGTTTATCCTCAGCGGCCAGTTGTACGAGCGCCTGCACACCCGGGACATGCGTGAGATGGGCGGCATCTGGTCGCGCATCGCCTACCTGCCGGCCATCAGCCTGTTCTTCGCAGCCGCTTCCCTGGGCCTGCCAGGCACTGGCAACTTCGTCGGCGAGTTCCTGATCCTGATCGGCACGTTCGCCAGCGCTCCGTGGATCACCGCCATCGCCACCTCCGGCCTGGTGTTCGGTTCGGTCTACTCGCTGATCATGATCCACCGTGCCTACTTCGGCCCGACCAAGTCGGACGAAGTGCTGCGCGGCATGGACGGTCGCGAACTGATCATGGTGCTCGGCCTTGCGGTGCTGCTGGTTTACCTCGGCGTTTCCCCGCAACCGTTCCTCGACACATCTGCCGCCACGATGCATGGCGTGCAGCAGTGGCTCGGCACCGCCTTCTCTCAACTCGCTTCGGCCCGGTAAGAGCGCTATGGAATTCACGATTCAACACTTTATCGCGCTTGCGCCGCTGTTGATCACCAGCGCCACGATCATCGTGGTGATGCTGGCGATCGCCTGGCGCCGCAATCACTCACAGACCTTCCTGCTGTCGGTGGCGGGGCTGAACCTGGCCCTGCTGTCGATCTTGCCGGCCCTGAAAGTCGCACCCTTGGCGGTCACCCCGCTGATTCAGATCGACAGCTTCGCCTGCCTGTACATGGCGTTGATCCTGGTCGCCACCCTGGCCTGTGTCACCCTCGCCCACGCCTACCTCGGCGATGGCGGTTCGGGTTACCCGGGCAACCGCGAAGAGCTGTACCTGCTGATCCTGATGGCCGCCGCCGGTGGCCTGGTCCTGGTCAGCGCGCAGCACCTGGCCAGCCTGTTCATCGGCCTGGAACTGCTGTCGGTACCGGTCTATGGCCTGGTGGCCTACGCCTTCTTCAACAAGCGCTCCCTGGAAGCCGGCATCAAGTACATGGTGCTGTCGGCGGCCGGTTCCGCGTTCCTGTTGTTCGGCATGGCCCTGCTCTACGCCGAAGCCGGCACCCTGAGCTTCGTCGGCA
Organism: Pseudomonas sp. A-RE-22; assembly: GCF_019956035.1. Taxonomy (NCBI): domain Bacteria; kingdom Pseudomonadati; phylum Pseudomonadota; class Gammaproteobacteria; order Pseudomonadales; family Pseudomonadaceae; genus Pseudomonas; species Pseudomonas sp. A-RE-22. The sequence goes on along the minus strand of NZ_JAHBCZ010000019.1, from coordinate 52,307 downwards.
TCGGCCAGGCCCTGGCCGCCACCGGCCTGCCTAGCCCGATCGCGCAACTGGGCCTGGGCATGATGCTGATCGGCCTGGCGTTCAAGCTGTCGCTGGTACCGTTCCACCTCTGGACCCCGGACGTCTACGAAGGCGCCCCGGCGCCAGTGGCGGCGTTCCTGGCCACCGCTTCGAAAGTGGCGGTGTTCGCGGTCATGGTGCGTCTGTTCCAGATCTCGCCAGTGGCCAGCAGCGGTGTGCTGAGCAACGTGCTGACCATCATCGCCATCGCGTCGATCCTGTTCGGTAACCTGCTGGCACTGACCCAGAGCAACCTCAAGCGTCTGCTGGGTTACTCGTCCATCGCCCACTTCGGCTACCTGCTGATCGCCCTGATCGCCAGCAAGGGCCTGGCCGTGGAAGCCATCGGCGTGTACCTGGTCACCTACGTGATCACCAGCCTCGGCGCCTTCGGTGTGATCACCCTGATGTCCTCGCCGTACAACGGCCGCGACGCCGACGCCCTGTACGAATACCGCGGCCTGTTCTGGCGCCGTCCGTACCTGACCGCCGTGCTGACCGTGATGATGCTGTCCCTGGCCGGCATCCCGCTGACCGCCGGCTTCATCGGCAAGTTCTACATCATCGCCACCGGCGTCGAGGCTCACCAATGGTGGCTGGTCGGCTCCCTGGTGCTGGGCAGTGCCATCGGCGTGTTCTACTACCTGCGCGTCATGGTCACCTTGTACCTGATGGAACCGAACCTGCGTCGCCACGACGCCGAGTTGCACTGGGAACAGAAGGCAGGCGGCGTGATGCTGCTGGCCATCGCCGTACTGGCGTTCTTCCTCGGTGTGTACCCGCAGCCGTTGCTGACCCTGGTTCAGCAGGCTGGCTTGACGGGCTGATCGTGTAGCGGTAGATCGTAGAAAACAGAAACGGCACCTTTGGGTGCCGTTTTTTTTTAGGCCAGTGCCATGGACGTTAGCCTTGGACACTATTTATTCAGTTACCCGATATAGCTCATGACTCAGGCCCGCCACGGTGCAAGCGCCCCTTCGAAAAGTGAAAAGGCTCCATGCAGGAAACGGTTGAAGCGAGCGGCATCACGCCGCAGCCCTGCCTGCTGACCACCAATCAGGCACAGATGGGCCACCTGACCAATCACTTCTGCTTGCCCTGGCATATGGACCAGGCGGCGGCACGTCCGTATCGCGAAATCCAGTCGTCTTGTGTCAACACGCTGCTGAAACTCGCCTACCAACGGATCGTGCAGCGACCAGGCTCGGATGGAAACTTCCCGCCCAGGTTGTTTCTCAGCGGCAATACTCAAATAGCGTTTCAGGATTTCGCCCGCGCTACTGCCCTGCCCCGCATAAGCGAGCATGCGCTCCGTGTAGTCTTCTTCCCAAGCGGCCAGCAAGGTGCGGACAAAATCCTCGCGATTGCGGAAATGGTGATAGAACGATCCGCGGGTCACATTCAATCGGCGCGATAGACTCTCGGCCGAAACACCGGTATGCCCTATTTGGTCGAGGGCCTCAAAACCAGCCGCGATCCAATGGTTACGAGTCAGTTTTCTCACCGGTCATTTCGCTCCCTATTTAGCGCCATACAGACTGTGTATGGCGCGTAACCGATCGGTACGCTGCGAACACCAGCTGAGATGGCCGTTGCGTTTTGCACGCCAGCACTTTTCATGGAGCTCGCCTTGAAGAAAATCGTTCTGGTTGCTTTCGACCAATTCACTGATATCGACCTATTCCTGATGTGGGACATCTTAGGCCGCAACACTGAGGACTGGCACGTCCGAATATTGGGTTCCAGCGCTATCGTGCGGTCGGCGCACGGCCTGCCTGTTTCGGTGCACGGTCCGCTTTGCGAGGCCAACAGTGCCGACGCGGTATTGTTCGTCAGCGGCAAGGAAGGAATACCCGCTGCACTTGCCGCCCCGGATTTCCTGCCGTCGTTCGAACTTGACTCCAGACGCCAGCGAATCGGCTCCATATGCGCCGGAGCTTTCATTCTCGAACGGCTTGGGCTGCTCAACGGCCCAGCCACTACCCACCCGGATGCGCGATCGAGCTTGCAAGCTCTGGGACTTGAACCCATGGACCAGCCTCTTGTATGCCAGGGGAACGTTGCAACCGCTGGTGGATGCCTTTCGGCGCTCTATCTGGTGGGATGGTTGGTTGAATCCTGGTTCGATGCCGACAAGCGCCGTGCGACGTTGCTCCCTGTTCTGCCGGCTGGGCAGCAAGCGCTCTATGATGCCTTGATCGGGCTCAGTATCCGACAAGGAGAAGTTGGCGCCTTCCAACAAAAAACGCGACATGGCATGTCGTCGAATTGGTAGTTAGAACTCAGGAGATATCCCCGATGCCCCGAGAATTTGAGCTCATTATGTCCGTGCCAGTCCCCTCGGGGTCCGGCATCACCCACCTTTACAAGTCGATGAACCTGGCGGACGCTTTTGCGATTCGGCTTCCTGCGGGCACATCCGGCAATCCAGATTTGCTGGCTCGATTCATCTTTTCCCACCAGCCATCCTGGATCGGATGGCTCCTGAAAGTCCGGGACACTGTCGTTGCCTGTTTTGGCCTCAAGACAGCCAGACATTTGGCAACCCTTGCTGATCGGGTAGGCGTCTTCAAGGTCTACAGCACGAATCAGACTGAAATCGTGTTGGGAGAAGACGACAAGCACCTCGACTTCCGGATATCGATCCTGTGTTCTGGAGAGGCAGAGCCAGAAGACAGTCGCCAGTTGGTTCTTTCAACCGTGGTCCAGTGCCACAACCGTCTAGGCCGGGCCTACATCTTCGTTATCGCCCCATTCCACCGCTTGGTTGTCAAAGCCAGCCTCCTGCGTGCAGCACGCGTCGGTTGGCCTCTGGCTACCTGCCCCTGAGGCTGGGAGCGCTGTATGGCCCACGCTACATCCACTTCCCAAGCAGGGCTATCCTCAACCCGCCAACCTGCGATCCCTGAAGGAGGAACAACGTTGAGTGTCGATATCGAGTGCGTCGTCGTAGGCGCTGGGGTCGTCGGGCTTGCCGTGGCGCGAGAGATGGCCCGAGCCGGGCATGAAGTGCTGCTGATCGAAGCCGCCGAAGCCATCGGCATGGGCATCAGCTCGCGCAACTCCGAAGTCATCCACGCGGGCATCTATTACCCACCGGGCAGTCTCAAGGCGCAGTTGTGCGTCGAAGGCCGACACCAGCTGTACACCTTTTGTGAAAGCCACGGCGTCGCCACCCGCCGGCTCGGCAAGTTGATCGTTGCCACGGATCAGGCGCAGGTGGCCGGACTCGAAACATTGCTTGAGCGTGGCTTGATGAACGGCGTGGACGACCTGCGCCTGCTCGACCAAGAACAGGCGCAGGCATTGGAACCGGCCCTGGCCTGTGTCGCCGCGCTGTATTCGCCTTCCACCGGTATCGTCGATTCCCACGCTCTGATGCTGGCCTTGCTGGGTGACGCCGAAGCGGCCGGGGCGAACATTGCTTTCCACACGCCTTTACTGGGTGCTCGCGTCATCACTGGGGGGTTCATGCTGGAATTGGGCGGCACGGCGCAGATGACCTTGTCCTGTCGCCTGCTGATCAACGCCGCCGGCCTCCAGGCACCTGCCCTCGCCCGCCGCATCGAAGGCCTGGAGGTGCAATCGGTGCCCGAGGACTTTTTGTGCAAGGGCAACTACTTCAGCCTCGCCGGGCGAGCACCGTTCCGGCACTTGGTCTATCCCGCCCCGGAAGCCGCCGGCCTGGGCATCCACATGACGCTGGACCTGGCCGGCCAGGCGCGTTTCGGCCCGGACACAGAATGGGTCGAGTGCGAGGACTACCGAGTGGATCCGGCCCGGGCCGAAGCGTTTTACCCGGCGATCCGCAATTATTGGCCGGGCCTACCGGACCAGAGCCTGCAACCGGCCTACAGCGGCATTCGCCCGAAGATCTCCGCGCCCGGCGAACCGGCCCGCGACTTTGTCATCAGCAGCGAGGCCGAACACCGGGTGCCAGGGTTGATCAACCTGCTCGGGATCGAATCGCCCGGGCTGACGTCCTGCCTGGCAATCGCCAGCCGGGTCCGACAACGGATCGAAAATGTCTAGCCACCAGCGCAAAGTGCAACGCGTTTTGCCCCCCGCTCATGCAGCTTGCACGACGCCGGAAATTCTTTTCGTTTCAACTTATTGTTTTTAAAGGGTTTTAAATCGATCTTCGGCTGGCACAGCTGATGCAATCCAGCTCTTACGCGGCGTAGGCGTCTCCAAGCCTGCCCGCTTCCGTGTATTGCCGAGGAGCTACCCATGAATGCCATCGATCTGTTGAAAGCCGACCACGAACGCGTCAAAGCCATCCTGACTCAACTGAGCGAGTCGACTGAACGCGCCGTGAAAAAACGTACCGACCTGTTGGCGAAACTGGAAATGGAAATTTCCATCCATACCCGCCTGGAAGAAGAAATTCTTTATCCGGCTTTCAAGCAGGCCGGTGGCAAGGACGAGGCCGAAATGTATTACGAGGCCAAGGAAGAACACCGTACCGTCGACTCCCTGGTGCTGCCAGACCTGAAAGCCACCGATCCAACCCAGCCGGAATTCGCCGGTCGGGTGAAAGTGGTCAAGGAACTGCTTGAGCACCACATCGAGGAAGAAGAAAAGGAAATGTTCCCGCACGCGAAAAAACTGCTGGGCAAGGCAAAACTCGATGCCTTGGGTGCAGACATGGAAACCATGAAAGCGCAGTACAAAAAAGAACTGAGCAGCGCCAACCTCGCCGCCTGATCAAAGCGCCGTAGATGCTTCAGCCGTCATGTGACGGCTGAATGCGCTGCGGCGCTTTATTGCATTTGTTCACGCAAGAATTCCACCAACGCCTGAACCGGGCGTGCACTTTGCCGATGCTGGGGATACACCGCAGATAGCGCCAGCGGTTCGGTCTCGAAACCTTCCAGGACCTTGATCAGCCGCCCATCCTTCAAGGCGTCGCCGAGGATGAAAGCGGGCAGATAGGTGATGCCCATGCCGGCGATGGCCGCGTCCCTGAGCAAATCCCCGTTATTGGCGCGCATGCGTCCCGTGACCTCCAGGGTCAGCGGTTTGCCGGCCCCCACGAAACGCCACTGCACCTGACGACTGTGACCATAGGGCAGGCAGTCGTGATTGCGCAGGTCTTCAGGCCGCGCGGGTGTGCCTTTTTGCGCCAGGTAGGTCGGGCTGGCGCAGTACACCCGCTCGATAGTCGCGATGCGCCGGGCAATCAGCGTCGAATCCTCCAGCACGCCGATGCGCAGCGCCAGGTCATAGCCCTCTCCCAGCAGATCCACCGAGCGGTCGCTCAGGTCCACCTCGACGCTGACACCCGGATAGCGCTGCAGAAACAGCGGCAGCAGGCTGCCCAGGTGCGCCACGGCGAAGGACAGCGGTGCGCTGAGGCGAATGGTGCCGCGGGGTTCGCTGGTCTGGCCGCTGATGCCCTGCTCCACCTGTTCGACTTCATTGAGCAGGCGCAGCGCCGCTTCGTAATAGCGCTGGCCCAGGGGCGTGACGTCCAGCCGCCGGGTCGAGCGATTGAGCAGGCGTACGCCCAGGCGTTGTTCCAGTTCCATCAGCTTGCGGCTGACGAACTGCTTGGACAGCCCCAGTTTTTCCGCCGCAGCGGTGAAACTGCCCGACTCCATGACCTGGGCAAAGATGCGCATTTCTTCGAAGGGATTCATTGTCATTCCTGGGGTGGACAGTCAGGGGGATTGGCTGGGCATTGTGGTCTTGGTGAGTCAGATTGCCTAGCTGTTGAATGTGCCACCGCTATCGCGAGCAAGCTTTGCTCCCACAGGTTTTCCCACAGATCCAATTGTGGGAGCAAAGCTTGCTCGCGATAGCGGTGGCACAACTTGCGAGGCGCTGATGCCAGACACAAAAACGCCCGCACAAGGCGGGCGTCGTTCAGCATGGACTGCTTACTTGGCCGTCAGCGCCGAGTAGCTGTTCATCAGGTTGCGGTAGTTCGGAATGCGCTGGGACAGCAGGTTGCCCAGGCCTTCGATGTCGTTGCGCCAGTCGCGGTGCAGCTCACAGGCCACCGAGAACCAGTTCATCATCTGCGCGCCGGCAGCGGTCATGCGTACCCAGGCGGCCTGTTGCACGGTTTCGTTGAACGTACCCGAGGCGTCGGTCACCACGAACACGTCAAAACCTTCAGCCAGCGCCGACAGAGTCGGGAACGCCACGCAGACATCGGTGACCACGCCAGCGATGATCAGTTGCTTGCGGCCGGTGGCCTTGATCGCCTTGACGAAATCTTCGTTGTCCCAGGCATTGATCTGGCCTGGACGCGGGATGTACGGCGCGTCCGGGAACATTTCCTTGAGCTCCGGCACGATCGGACCGTTAGGGCCTTTTTCGAAGCTGGTGGTCAGGATGGTCGGCAGTTCGAAGAACTTCGCCAGGTCGGCCAAGGCCAGCACGTTGTTCTTGAACTCGTTGGGCGAGAAGTCCTGGACCAGGGAAATCAGGCCGGTCTGGTGATCGACCAGCAGGACGACCGCGTCGTCTTTGTTCAGACGGTTGTAGGCGGGAACGTTGCTCATGGGATGACTCCTTTGGGATGGATGTATTGAAAAACAATGTGGGAGCGAGCCTGCTCGCGATGACGGTGTGTCAGCTTGCGGCGATGTCGGATGTGCCGACGCCTTCGCGAGCAGGCTCGCTCCCACAGGGGAGAATCGGTGTGTTAGTCAAAAAGCAAAGCAGGAACAGCCAAACGCGCCCCAGAAGCCTTGGAAATCGCTGACCGGGACGTTCGACAACCTCGCCCGTTCATGGCTGTGGGAATGCACCGTGCACGGACCGCTGCACTGGTGGACCTGGGCCTGCAACGGCGACGTCGGGCGCCAGTGCCCTGGGACCTTGACCACCGGCGACCAGTCCGGCAGCACCGGGACGCTGGCCGGCCCGAGTTTTTCGAAGTCGCCGGCGGCATACACCACCTTGCCGTCGACCACGGTCAGCACCGACTCGATCCACTTGATGGCTTCTTCCTCGACGCTGAAGAAGTCCGCGCTCAGGGCCGCCAGGTCTGCCAATTGGCCGACCTTGATCTGGCCTTTCTTGCCCTGCTCCGATGAGAACCAGGCGCTGCCGTGGGTGAACAGCTCCAACGCGGTCAGGCGCGGCAGGCCCTCTTCGTGCAACGAAAGGCCGCCGACCGTGCGCCCGCTGACCATCCAGTACAACGAGGTCCACGGGTTGTAGCTGGAGACGCGGGTGGCGTCGGTGCCAGCGCCCACCGGCACGCCTTCGGCGAGCATGCGCTTGATCGGCGGCGTGGCTTCGGCGGCCTTGGCGCCGTAGCGGTCGACGAAATATTCACCCTGGAAGGCCATGCGATCCTGGATCGCAATCCCGCCGCCCAACGCCCGTACGCGCTCGATGTTCTTCGGCGTGATGGTCTCGGCATGGTCGAAGAACCAGGGCAGGCCGTTGAACGGAATGTCGCGGTTCACCTTCTCGAACACATCGAGCATGCGGCTGATGGATTCGTCGTAGGTGGCATGCAGGCGGAATGGCCAGCGCTGCTCCACCAGGTGCCGGACCACCGGCTCCAGGTCCTGCTCCATGCCCGGCGGCAGGTCCGGGCGCGGCTCGAGGAAGTCCTCGAAATCCGCCGCCGAGAACACCAGCATTTCCCCGGCGCCGTTGTGCCGCAGGAAGTCATCGCCCTGGTGCAACTTGACGCTGCCGGTCCAGTTCTTGAAGTCGCTGAGTTCTTCCTTGGGCTTCTGGGTGAACAGGTTGTAGGCGATGCGCACCGTCAACTGCTGCTCGCGGGCCAACTGCTCGATCACCGCATAGTCGTCCGGGTAGTTCTGGAAGCCGCCGCCAGCATCGATGGCACTGGTCAGGCCCAGACGATTGAGTTCACGCATGAACTGGCGAGTGGAGTTGACCTGGTACTCCAACGGCAGCTTCGGCCCTTTCGCCAGCGTCGAATAAAGGATCATTGCGTTAGGCCGCGCCACCAGCATGCCGGTGGGCTCGCCCTTGCTGTCACGCACGATCTCGCCACCCGGCGGGTTCGGCGTGTCACGGGTGTAGCCGGCCACCCGCAGCGCGGCACGGTTGAGCAAGGCACGGTCATACAGGTGCAATACGAACACTGGCGTATCGGGAGCAGCCTGGTTGAGCTCTTCCAGGGTCGGCATGCGTTTTTCGGCGAACTGGAATTCGTTCCAGCCGCCCACCACACGCACCCATTGTGGCGTCGGCGTGCGGTCGGCCTGGTCCTTGAGCATGCGCAAGGCATCGGCCAGGGATGGCACGCCCTCCCAGCGCAGCTCCAGGTTGTAGTTCAGGCCGCCGCGGATCAGGTGCAAGTGCGAGTCGTTGAGCCCGGGAATGACGGTGCGGCCCTTGAGGTCGATGACCTGGGTGCCGCTGCCACGCAAGGCCATGGCCTCGGCGTCGGTGCCGACCGCGACAAAGCGCCCCTGGCTGATGGCAACCGCACTGGCGCGGGGCTTTTCACGGTCGACGGTATGGAACTGGCCATTGAACAGAATCAGATCGGCGTTCATCGGATTTCCTTCTGGATGAGTAGAGGCAAGGGACAGCCGCGGCCAGAAAGCCGCCGCAGCGCTGAGCAAGGACCCGGCGGCGAGCAATTGGCGGCGCAGCGGATCGGTTGGGTCGTCCTTATTGGCCATGGCCGGGCTCCAGGTGCACGTGGGCTTTCGAGGCCTCAAGCCACGGTGCGAACAGACGGGTCGCCAGCGGCATGCACACGTACACCACAGAGAGCACGATGGTCAGGGTGATCAGGAACGTGGCGACCACGTAGTTGGAAAGAAAACTGTTGAGTTGCAGCAACGGCCCCCAGATCAGCGGTACCAGCAAGGTATGCGGCAGGATCACCAGCAGCGTCACCACGGCCTGCTTCCAGCGCGGCGGCGGTGTAGCCGCATCGGCCAGCGGGGTGAACCAGAACTCCTTGTGCGACCCGACTTCGGTCTGGTCACCGTCGGCCAGCAACGGCATGGCCTCCTCCACCAGTTCGCGGCGCTCGGGCGAGTCCAGCCAGCGCTGCATGGCCTCGGTGGAGCAGAAACGCAGCACGCAGGTGAACAGCGCCAGCCCGCCCTGCTTGCCCCGCACCACATCCACCCCCAAATGACCCGGCCACTGGCCGGCCACGCGCACCGTGCGACGCAACCAGGCCTCGTAGGCAGCCTCCTGGCCAACCTTGATCCGGTGCTTGACCACCAAGGTCACGATTTCATCGAAGCCGGGCCTGGCCGGGCTCGCGGTGGATTCAACGGTTTGAGACTCAGACATGGCGAAGCACTCCAACAAAACGCGTATTGATTGCCAGGCGTCCGGGCCCGGCGATAAACACACTGGTAAATACGATCAGCAGCAACCAGCCGAACTGGCCTTCTTCCAGGCTCCATTGCGGGTGCACCACCAGCAGCGCCACCGCCAGCAGAAACAGGATCGGCAGGCACGCCAGGCGCACCAGCACACCGGCCATGATCAGCAGCGGACACAGCACCTCGGCGAAAATCGCCAGGATCAGGGTCGGCGCCGCGCCAAGGTGAAACGGGTCTTCGATACGGGTCAGCTCGACGCTGTAGTGCAACAGCTTCGGCAGCCCATGGACCCACAGCAGAAACAATCCGCCGCTCAAGCGCAGGAACAACAAGCCCAGATCCTGCAGCGGGCGCTCATCAGTCATGTTCATCGGTGGGCTCCGTCCGCAGTGATCGAGGCCGCCGCTGGCAGCGGTTGGGACATGTGACTGGCAATGCGCGAACGCAGCCAGCGCTCGGCCGGGTCGTTGTCATGCACGCCGCTCCAGACCATCGACAGTTCAGCGGCATTGATCTCGAACGGCGGGTCCTCGGCGCGCAGTGCGCAGCCTTCCACCAGCGCGCAGGCCGCATAGTCGGGCACGGTGGCGATCAGCTCGGTGCCGGCCAGCAAGGCCCGCAGCCCACTGAACTGCGGCACCGCCAGCACCACTTTGCGGGTCCGGCCGATGCGGGCCAGGTCCAGGTCGATGTTGCCGCTCAGGTCGCCCGAGAACGAGACCATGGCGTGGGGCCGCGAGCAGTACTCGTCCAGGGTCAGCGGCCCCGGGCGCTTGTCGCCACGCAAGACCTTGCAAGGAATGTCCCGCAGTTTCTTGCGCTTGGCATTGGCCGGCAGATCGGTGGTGTAGCTGACGCCGACGCTGATTTCACCGCTGGCCAGCAGCGACGACATCAGCAGGAAGTTGGCCCGGCGCACCACCACGATGATCCCCGGCGCTTCTTCGCGCAGCTGGCTCAGCAGCGGTGGAAACAGGCCGAATTCGGCATCGTCGGACAGACCGATGCGAAACACGTCGCAACTGGTGGACGGATCGAACGCCTTGGCCCGGCTGACCGCACCAGAGATAGTGTCCATGGCCGGTTGCAGCTCTTGCAGGATCGCCAGGGCCCGCGGCGTCGGCTCCATGCCGCGACCGTGGCGGATCAGCAACGGATCATCGAACAGATCCCGCAGCCGCCCCAGCGCCGCGCTCACCGCCGGCTGGCCCATGAACAGCTTTTCGGCGACACGGGTCAGGTTTTTCTCGAACATCAGCGCCTCGAAGATCACCAGCAGGTTCATGTCGAGACGGCGTAAATCATTGCGGTTCATGGGTGTTGTTCCTGTTGAATGCCAATCCTGTGGGAGCAAGCTCGCTCCCACAGGTTTATGGCTTGATCAACCCTGGATGAACGCCAGCAGGTCCGCGTTCAGGCGGTCCTTGTGAGTGTCGGTCAGGCCGTGGGGCGCGCCGGGGTAGATCAGCAGCTGCGAGTTCTTGAGCAACTTGGCGGCGGCGATGCCAGCCGTTTCGATGGGGACCACCTGATCGTCATCGCCATGGACCACCAGGGTCGGCACGTCGATGTTGCGCAGGTCTTCGGAAAGATCGGTCTCCGAGAACGCCTTGATGCAGTCATAGGTGTTCTTGTGGCCGGCGAGCATGCCCTGCATCCAGAACCAGTCGATCATGCCTTGGGAGACTTTGGCGCCCGGACGGTTTGCACCGAAAAACGCGCTGGCCACATCCTTGTATAGCTGAGAACGGTCGGCCAGGGAGGCCTGGCGGAAACCGTCGAACACTTCCACAGGCAGGCCGCCGGGGTTGGCCGGGGTCTTGAGCATCAGCGGCGTCACCGCCGAAATCAGGCCGAGCTTGGCGACACGGGCAGCACCATGGCGGCCGATGTAGCGCGCCACTTCGCCACCGCCAGTGGAGAAGCCGAGCAACACCGCGTCCTTCAAATCCAGCCGCTCGATCAGCTCGGCCAGGTCATCGGCGTAGGTGTCCATGTCGTTGCCGTCCCAGGGTTGGCTGGAGCGCCCGTGCCCACGGCGGTCATGGGCGATTACCCGGTAGCCGTTGGACGCCAGGAACATCATCTGCGCCTCCCAACTGTCCGAGTTCAACGGCCAGCCGTGGCTGAAGACCACCGGTTGACCGCTGCCCCAGTCCTTGTAGTAAATCTCGGTGCCGTCGCGGGTGATGAAGGTGCTCATGACGTGACTCCTTGAGGTGGGTGGATCGCTTTATGGTCCGGCCATGGGGGGCACCTGCGTGAGTTAAACGTTGTTAATTTTTTCGGAACCGGCGTGTTAAAAGCCCGCTCCCTCGCCACAGGGTCCGGCGCCTGGAAGGCAGGGAGTAGAGCCTGCGCCGTTGCGCTTGAAGCAAAACCTGAGGAATATGCTCGGGTAAAGCCCAGGCACCGGGACCAGAACATTGAGAGCAACATGAGCCAATACCTCAGCCTGCCCGTCGAACAGACGGTGCATTTCGGCCCTTACCGAGTCCATCCTCGCCAACGCCTCGTGCTCGAGGGTGGGCAACCGTTGCGCCTGGGACGGCGGGCCGTGGAGATTCTGCTGGTGTTGCTCGAGCACGCCGGCGAGGTGGTGAGCAAGCAGCAACTGATCGCCCGGGTCTGGCCCAGGAGCGTGGTGGAAGACACCAACCTGCGCGTGCACGTCGCGGCACTGCGCAAGGCCCTCGGGGATGGCCAGGCCGGGCAGCGCTACATCGTCACCGTGGCGCAGCGCGGCTACAGTTTTGTCGCGCCGCTGTCATTCGAGCCGTTCGACCAATGGGCGCACATCCCTCATCCGTCCTTGACGCGCAACCTGCCTCTGCAACGCACGCGCATGATCGGGCGCCAGGCCCTGGTGGAAAACCTGGTGGCCCAGCTACCGAGAAAACGCTTCATTACCCTGGTCGGTACCGGCGGCATCGGCAAGACCACCGTTGCCCTGCGGGTCGCCGAACGGCTGATCGGCCAGTACCGTGACGGCACGCATCTGCTGGACCTGGCATCGCTCAACGACGCGGCCATGATCGCCCCCAACCTGTGCGCCTTGCTCGACCTGCCACTGCAGGACGGTGATCCGCTGGACGCCATCGCCCGGCAGCTCAAGGAGCGGCATCTGCTGCTGGTGATCGACAACTGCGAGCACCTGATCGACGCCATCGCCCTGCTCAGCGAAACCCTGCTGCGCGGCGCACCCCACCTGCACATCCTGGCCACCAGCCGCGAAGGCCTGCGCGCCGAAGGCGAACACGTGCAGCGCCTGGACGCCCTGGCGTTCCCGCCCCGGGAAATGCCCATCGAGGGCTACCCCGCCCTGGAATACCCGGCGCTGCAACTGTTTGCCGAACGGGCGATGGCCAGCCGTGAGGACTTCGAACTGAGCGACCGCGACGTGCCGTTGGTGATCGACATCTGCCAACGGCTGGACGGCATTCCCCTGGCCATCGAGCTGGCTGCCGCGCAAATCGGCCGTTTCACCCTGGAGGAGCTTCACCGGCAACTGCAAGACAGCGTCGCCCTGCTTCACAACGACTCCGACGCCGCACCGCGCCAGCAAACACTGCGCGCCACGCTGGACTGGAGCTTCGCGTTGCTCACGGCCTGCGAACAGACCTGCCTGCGGCGGCTGGCGGTGTTCATGGGCAGTTTCAACCTGGCCTCGGCCGCCGCGGTGATCGTCGGCAAGCATGTCGCGCCCGAACAGGTGCTGGTGTCGGTCAGCCAGTTGGTCGCCAAATCGTTGCTCAATGTAGAGATCGGCGATGAAGAGGTGCGCTATCGCCTGCTGGACACCACCCGCCGCTATGCCTTGGAACAACTGGCCGAAGCCGGGGAGCTGGCGGTCAGCCAGGAGCGCCACGCCGAACGCTGCCTGGCGCTCATGGGACAAGCGGAAAACGATTGGGAAAACACCCCCACCCGACTGTGGATCGCCCGCTATGCCGACTATCGCGACGACATCCGCGCGGCGCTCGACCGAGGCTTGGGCCCGCAGGGTTCACACGCCGTAGCGATCCGCCTGACCGCCCGTACCCTGCCCCTCTGGCAGGAACTGTCGCTGCTCAAGGAACACGGCCTCTACGTCAACAAAGCACTGCAATTGTTGCGGGCCAGCCCCGCGCCATGCCCGCGCTTGACCCTGGCCCTGGAGCTGGCCCATGCCAGTTTCAACTACCACACCGAGGGCGGCACGCCGGCCACTGTTCGAGCCTTCGCCACGGCCCGGCAACTGGCCCGGCAATGCCAGGACCTGGCCAGCGAGCTGCGGGCCGTGTCCGGGCAAATGACCGTCGACCTCAGTTGCGGTGACTACCAACAGGCCTTGGCACACAGCCGGGATTTCGACCGGTTGGGCTTGCAGGGCGACCCGACCCTGTCCTTGAGCACCCAACGCCTGCGGGTGCTGGCGTTGCATTTCACCGGCGACCAGCGCGCGGCGCGGCGCGAAGCCGAACAGGTGATCCAGCGCCTGGCCCAGAGCGGTCACCTCAGCCGCTTCAGCCACGGCTTCGGCGTGCAATACGATCAGAGCGTGGCCGCGTTGACTGTTCTGGCCCGCATCCTCTGGCTGCAAGGTTTTGCCGAGAAAGCCCGGCGCACAGCCAACCTGGCGCTGCAGATCGCCGTGCAGATCAACCACGGCATTTCGATCTGCTACACCTTGGCGCTGGCCGGTTGCGTGATCGCCCACTACACCGGCGATCATTCGACTGCCCGGGAAAGGCTCGACCTGTTGAAGCAGCAGGCCAAGAAACATTCGGTGATGCTGTTCCATGACTGGGCTTGCCATTACGACCGCGCATTCGACGATCAGCCCCTGGCAACACGCCCGACAAACGGCTTGATCCAGGACATCGCCGTCACCCTGCGCAGCGACTTCGTCAGCCCGGCGCAAATCGAACGGGCCCGCAGCGGTGCCGCGGGCTGGTGTTCGGCAGAGATCCTGCGGGCCGGTGCCGAGACCTTGCTGGCACGCAATGAACCGTCCCAGGAAGAAGCCGCCGAGGCGCAACTGCTGGCCGCTCTGGCCGTGGCACGTCGTCACCAGGCCCTGGCCTGGGAACTGCGCAGCGCCACGTCCCTGGCCCGTTTGTGGCAGCGCCAAGGGCAGGCGCATGCCGCGCAGGCACTGCTCGGCCCCGTCTATCGACGCTTCACCGAAGGTTTCGAGACCCCCGACCTATTGGACGCCAGCGTGCTGCTCCAGGCGCTGACTTGACGGTTGGGGCCTTGAACGCCGGACTCCCCAGGCACCTTGCAGCACGTAACGCCGATGAAACACAGGCCACTGACCACTGCGCCGCAGTTTGTCCATGGCATAGGCGCGAGTGGTGTGGAGCAGATGGAAGCGTCCCCCTTCGGCAAGCGGTTCGACCATCAGCAGTGACACGCTCACCAGCCGCGACAGCAGCGAGGGTAATGTCCCGACACTCAGTTCAGCGCAACTGATCACGGCCAGCGCCGCCTTGAGCGTAAACGGCCCCTCGAACACCGCCAGGCGCTGGAATGCGGTTTGTTCGTCAGCGCTCAAACGCTCGAAACTCGAGTCCAACACCGCCTCCAGGCTGCGGTGCCGGGCCACCGCCGTACGCCGCCCATGGCTCAAGAGTGATAAACCGTGATCCAGTTGTTCCAGGACGCCAGCCACTCCCAAGGCATCAACCTGGGCCGCCGCCAGTTCCAACGCCAACGGCAATCCGTCCAGGCGCTGGCAGATCTGTGCAAGCGTCGGCCAGTCGCGGCCACCCGGTTTGAAACCCTCCTGCCGGGCGCCAACCCGCTCCATCAGCAACTGCACCGCCGGACATGCCTCGATCTGGTGCTCCAGTTCCAGGGGCGACGCCACGGCCAGGCCCGGCAGCGACACAATCCTTTCATCCGGCAAGTCCAAGGGTTCGCGACTGCTGAGCAGCAGCGACACCCCAGGCGCCGCAGCCACTGCCTGGACCAGCTCCCGACAAGCGTCGAGCAGGTGCTCGCAACCGTCGAGCACCAGCAACATCCGACAGGGTTCGAGGCAACGGGCCAAAGCACCCTGCTCCACGCCCAGCACACCGGCCACTTGCGCCACCACTTGCGAAGGATCGCCGACGGCCGCCAGGTCAACGAACCAGGCACCGTCCTCAAAGTGTTCGAGCAGCAGCTCCGCCACCCGCAACACCACGGTGGTCTTGCCGACCCCGCCGGGGCCGGTCACGGTGGTCACGGCTTGACGGGGCACTTGCGCCAGCATTCGTCCCAGGACTTTGTCGCGACCCACCACCGGGCTCAAGCGTGCGGGCAGATTGTGCCGCTCGGTTTGGGGGCTGAAAGGCGACTCAACGCGCTCTTGCGCCACCAGGGGCAGCGCAAGGCAATAGCCTTGTCGAGGATGATTGAGGATATAGCGAGCGCCGCCCCGCCCGTCACCGAAGGCCCGCCGCAGCGCCGCGATGTGCACCCGCAGGTTGATGGCCTCCACGACGCTGTCTGGCCAGACGTGAGCGATGAGTGTTTGCTTGCTGACGTAGTGGCCGGCGTGCTCCACCAGCACCTGCAGGACGTCCAAGGCACGGCCGCCCAGCGCAACGGGCTGGCCGTCACGGGTCACCAGCCGCTGCTGCCGGTAGAAGGCGAACGGACCGAAGCCCACCGCCGGCTCGCTATCGGGTTTGACGTAACTGTTCATGGGCGATCCAGCGCCGGATAACCGGTGCGGGCGTCAGCGTGCGGATCACCGAACACGTCTGCCCTGGCTCCTGCGCATCCTTTCCAAAGGGTTCGCCGTTATCTTGGCAGGCGCAGGCCTCAGGACAATGCTGGCACAGGGAGCGCCACGGACATCACGGTGCCCTGGACGGACACCAATGGCTCAACTGAATTGCTGGCGATACTGCACCGGGGTCAGTCCGAGCTTTTCACCGAACAAAAAGCGCATGTGCCGCACGCTGCCGAAGCCACTGCGAAACGCCACGGTCTTGAGCGGCAGATCGGTGGTTTCCAGCAATTGACGCGCCCGGTCGATGCGCGCGCCCTGCAGGAACTCCATGGGTGTCATCTTCACCTCACGGGCGAAGACCCGGGCGAAATGCCGCGCGCTCATGGCGGCCAACGCGGCCATGCGCTCGATGGTGAAGGGTTCATCCAGATGTTCCATCACATGATTCTGCACGCGGGTAATGGCCGATTCCTGCGTCGACACCGCCGCCACCGAGGGGCTGAACTGCGCCTGTCCACCCTGGCGTTTCATCACCACCAGCAACACCTTGGCCACGTCCAACGCAACCTTGCGACCGTGATCCTGAGCGACGATGGACAGGGCCAGGTCGATCCCGGCGGTGACGCCGCCGGAGGTGATCAGGCGCCGGTCCTGCAGGAAGATCTTGTCGGTTTCCACCAGCGCCTTTGGGAAACGTTGTATCAGGCGGTCGGTGTAATGCCAGTGGGTGGTGACGCGATAACCGTCGAGCAAACCCGCCTCACCGAGCACAAAGGCCCCGGTGCAGATGGAGCCGTAGCGCGTAGCCCGTTGTGCCGCGGCCCGCAACCAGATGTGCAGCCCCGGATGCCGGTCGTTATAGGCCCCCGGCCCGCCCGGCACCAGCAACACGTCATAAGCTGCCCATGCCTGGTCGATATGGATATCGGCCTGCACCATCACGCCGTTGGACGCCCGCAATGCCCCGCGCTCGGTTCCCAGGGTCAGCAATTGATAACGCAGGTCCCCTGCGAGGTAGCGATTGGCGATGGAAAACACCTCCATAGGCCCGGCCATGTCGAGCAGCAAAAAATCCGGGAACAGCACCATTGCAACGGTTTTCATCGGGATACGCCAAAAAATCCAGAACTTGTAGATGTCCCATGTGGGAGCGAGCCTGCTCGCGATAGCGGACAATCAGTCAACACAAGTGCAAGCTGGACCGACGCTATCGCGAGCAGGCTCGCTCCCACAGGTTTTATAGCCTCAAAGCCTCAGCATTATGTCGAAGCCAAGCATCTGCCGGTAGGGTTATCTATTGTCCACCCAAAGCGGACAGTCTTTCGTTTTCTACCTGCTTATTGAATATATGGATAACCATTAACCTTCTTCCTGAACCCGGCGAACGGCCCAGCCGTCGCCCACAGACATCAGGAGAATTGATCATGCTGACCCTTCGCAAAGCTTCGGATCGCGGCATTGCCCGCCACGGCTGGCTGACCTCGTTCCACACCTTCTCGTTCGCCAGCTACCGTGACCTCAACGAACAGGGCTTCTCCGACCTGCTGGTCATCAACGATGACCGGGTCGCCGCCGCCAAGGGTTTCGGCCAGCATCCTCACCGGGACATGGAGATCTTTTCCTATGTGCTCGAAGGGGCGCTGGAACACAAGGATACCCTGGGCACAGGTTCGGTCATTCGCCCAGGTGACGTGCAGTTGATGAGCGCCGGCAGCGGCGTGGCCCACAGCGAGTTCAACCATAGCGCGGACGAGCTGGTGCACTTCCTGCAGATCTGGATCGTGCCCAATGTCAGCGGTGCCACGCCTCGCTACCAACAGGAGCATTTCAGCAGCGAGCAGAAACGCGGTCGCCTGCAATTGATCATCTCCCCCGACGGGGCCGACGGCTCGCTCCAGGTGCGCCAGGATGCACGGGTCTACGCCGGGTTGTTCGATAGCCAGCAAAACACCACCCTGACCCTGGCGCCGGATCGCTATGCCTACGTGCATGTGGCACGAGGTGCTGTCGAGCTCAACGGCATCCCGTTACAGGAAGGTGATGGCGTGCGGGTGCGCGAGGAGCAGGTCCTGACCTTCAGTAACGGCCAGGATGCCGAAGTGCTGGTGTTCGATCTGCGCCCGCAGGAACTGCCACAGATGCCATGAAACACCCTTTAAACCCTAGCGATGAAGCAACCTGTAACCCCTGTGGGAGCGAGCTTGCTCGCGATGGCGGAGTGTCAGCTACCTGAGTATGGGCTGATTTGACGCCATCGCGAGCAAGCTCGCTCCCACAATGGGGTCTTTCACAATGAAGCCTCCAGATTGAATGGGTGGCCGCCCCGGCGCTTCATTCATTCTCCAGCGCAAACACCTCGACAATCTCATCGATCACCGCCCGCACCCGTGCGGTATGGCGCAGGTCCGCGTGGGTGACCAGCCAGACCTCGTAAGGCAACGGGCGCGTGCGCTCCGGCCATATCCTCAGCAACCCGTCACGCGCCCCCATGTACAGCGGGATTTCCCCCACGCCGATGCCCGCGGCAATCGATCGACGCACCAACAGGCTCGAACTCAGGCTGGCCACGACCCGTCCGCGATTGATCGGCTCGGAAACCAAGGTGAAATCCTTGCTGCCCTGCCAGTACGGCTGATAAACCACCAAGTCATGCCCGTCGAACTCGCTGCCGGGCGACGGTACCCCACGGGCATCGACATAGGCCTGGGACGCAAACAATCCTACCGGCCAACGGGCGATTCGCCGAGCGATCAGGTCGGGATTGTCGGGCCGGGTGTTGCGCACGGCGATGTCCGCTTCGCGCTTGACCAGACTGAGGATCTGTGTGGAGGCATCCAGTTGCACGCGCACATCAGGATGGCGCCCATGCAGGCTGGCAATGGCCGGAATCAAGAAGTCGACGGCCAATGAGTCGGTGGTGGCGACCCGGACATTGCCGATCAGGCGATCATCCAGGCCCTGTATCCGGCGCTCCAGCTCCAGCGCCGAATGCTCCATCTTCTCCACCGCCTTGAGCGCTGCCTCGCCGACGGCCGTCAGTGCGTAGCCGTCGGAGGTTCGCAGAAACAGCGCAGCATCCAGGGATTTCTCCAACGCCGTGACGCGCCGTCCCACCGTCGCTTGATCCACCCCCAATACCCGCGCGGCACCGCGCAAGGTCGACGCTCGGCAGACGGCCAGAAACACCCGCGCATCATCCCAATTCATTCGCCCTCCTCAGCTGCAAATATGCATCACAATGAAGCTAAATCGCTGCACAAACGCAGCAACGATAGTCGATATGCTGGACGCAATAAACCCTTCCACAGGATCGCTGTCATGACCCCCTCATCCGCTGCGCTCGAATCACCTCCCACGAGCATCTGGCTGCCCATCTTCGCCGGCCTCTGCGCCAGCCTCGTCAGCATCGGCCTGGCGCGTTTCGCCTATACGCCACTGATCCCGGCACTGATCGAGGCCCGTTGGTTTTCTGCCAACGACGTGGTCTACCTCGGGGCGGCGAACCTGGTCGGTTACCTGATAGGCGCCCTGCTCGGCCGTCCCATGGCCCACCGACTGAGCAACAGGAACGCATTGCGGCTGATGATGCTCGTCGTGACCGGCGCATTTTTCGCCTGTGCCTTCCCGGTGTCGGTGACTTGGTATTTCGCCTGGCGGCTACTGTCGGGGATCGCCGGCGGCGCGATCATGGTGCTGGTGGCGGCGACCGTCTTGCCCCATGTACCGGCGGCACGCAAAGGCTTGGCCAGTGGCGCGATTTTCCTTGGCATCGGCCTTGGCATCGCCGGTTCGGGAACGATTGTACCGCCGCTGTTGAGCCTGGGCCTGCCGGCCACCTGGCTGGGGCTTGGTGCCCTGTCACTGGCATTGACCGGGTTGAGCTGGTTTGGCTGGCCCCGGGACACCGCGCAGGTGACAACCAGCGCTGCGCCCGACGAACCCATGCCTCCTGCGGTTTTCCAGCTGTTCGCCCAGTATGCGTTCATGGCCGCCGGGCTCGTGCCCGCGATGGTCTTTTTGGTCGACTACGTGGCGCGCGGCCTCGGTGCCGGAGCGCATGTCGGGGCAATGGTCTGGGTGATGTATGGCCTCGGGGCGATTATCGGGCCGGTGGGCCATGGTTTTCTCGCCGATCACCTCGGCGCGCGCAAGAGCATTCGACTGGTCCTGGCCGTGCAAGCGATTGCCCTCGGCTTACTGGCGATTTCACACACTTTCATAGCACTGGCGCTGCTGGCCGTGATCATCGGTTCGTTTCCACCGGGCATCGTGCCCTTGGCCCTGGCCCGGGTGCATGAACTGGTCCCCAATCACCATCGCCAACAACTGGCTTGGAGCCGGGCCACTGTTTCGTTCGCCACCTTCCAGGCGGTGGCCGGGTTTGCCTACTCGGCCCTGTTCAATGCCAGTGGCGGACACCACGCGTTGCTTTTCCTGATCTCCGCCGGGGCGATTCTGTTTGCGTTGATGCTCGATTTCCCTTTCGTGACAGAAAAACATCCCTGAACGGGCAACCGCTTTATCGCAACGCCTGTTTGCGCTCCGATTTCGAGCGATAGCTACCAGGCGGGGCACCAAAGAAATCCCGGAAACGACGCTGGAAGTGCGGGGAGCTGACGAAGCCTGTCGCCACGGCGATTTCGGTCACGGATCGATTGGTCTGCTGGATGAGCTGGCGGGCACGCGTCAAGCGCAGTTCCAGGTAATAGCGTGTGGGAGTCGCACCGAGAAAACTGCAGAACCGCCGCTCCAACTGCCGCTTGGAAATCTTGACGCACGCCGCCAGCTCATCGATGGTCAACGGCTCTTCTACGTTTTGCCACATCAGTTCCAGAGCCAGCTTGAGGCTTTCCGGCAGTGTCGGGTCGGTTTCGACGAAAACCGGCGGCAAGTCCGTCGCATCATCGCCGGACTCATCACAGCGAAGAATTTCCTCGATGGCGCCCACAAGCGCCGTCCCGCCCGTCTGGCGAATCAATTGGAGCATCATGCGCAGCGAACTGTTGGCGCCCGCGCAACTGACTCGCTCCCGATCAACCACATAGGCCCGGCTGGACACCTTCACGTGGGGAAACACCTCCGCCATCATGGCGCGGCTTTCCGGATGGACAGCGCATTCGAAACCATCCAGCAGATTGGCATCGGCCACGAAGAAGGCACCGTTCCACAACCCGCCGAGGATCGCCCCGGACGCCGCATGGGCGCGCAGCTTGCGGCGCAGCAAGGGATGGCCTTGCAACTTCACGCGAAAGCCCCCGGCGACGATCAGCACGTCCTGGTTTTCCGGCATCTGCGCCAGTTCGACGTCCGTCGAGATGACAATGCCCAGGTCGCTCGTGACTTGCCCACCTGAAACCCCCACCGTCAGCACTTCATAGAGGGGCATGTCGCTCATCAGGTTGGCGGTCACCAGCGCATCCACCGCACCGGTGAAGGACATCATCGAGAAGTTGTCCATCAATACAAACGCGACGCGGATCGGCGCCTGGCTGGCGGGCGCCGCGCCGAGCGGTCGATAAGCCATGTTCTTGTTTTTGAGTACGCTCTCGAATGCGCTTGGCATAGGGCCTCGTTAATACATTAAAGACGATGAGGATTGCTGCACGAGGGTGCCTTGAACCCCAGGGCGAAGGCGCAGGGCAAACCACGTTATCTTCCAGACTAGTGAAGCCGGCTGCAATCGCGCCTGCGCCGTCTACCGATCATCCCGCGCCAAAATGGCAAGCCTCAAGTGCCTACGACTTTGGTCGATACACTGGCAGTAGGCATGGGTGCTTTTCCCTTAAGTGACTCGCAACGCCAACCACTGCTGTTTCCGCCATCCAAACACTTAAAATATCCCGCGGGAGAAGTCATGAATATCAAACAGAAGCTGACATGGGCGTTCGCGGCCATCGCCTGCCTTCCGGTTATCCTGGTGGCGGTGCTGGTCGTGCTGAACCTGCGCGACGCCGCAAAAGCCAACTTTCTAGACAGCAGTGGCCGTGAAATCCGCCAGATCGACAACGGCATGAAGCAGTTCTTCGATGGCATCAGCCAGAACGTCGAACTCTTCGCCAGGGATCCGCGGGTCATCGCTGCCAAAGGCTTGAAAAATTATTCCAGCGCCGACGCCGCACAAGCCCCCTTCCCTGAGATCAATCAACAGCTTCTGGAGATCTTCGAAAGATTCGCCAAGAGCCATCCGACTACCGCCTATCTTTCCGTGGGCATGGATGACGGCGGCTACGCGAGCTGGCCGGACGATCCCAAAATGGCCAAGTACGATCCGCGCGTGCGTCCATGGTACAAGGCCGCCATGGCCGCACCGGGCACAACTGTGCGCACAGACGCCTATTACTGGGCGCCGGACGATGTGTCGCTGATCGGCACCGTACAAACTGTCGCTGACTCCAGCGGTAAATTGGTGGGTGTTGTTTGCCTGGACGTGTCGCTCAAACAGCTCACCGAACTGGTCAAGAACATCAAGCTGGGTGAAAGCGGCTACCTGATGCTGGTCGAAGCCAACGGCAACGTCCTGGTGGATGCTGCCGATGCCAAGCATAACTTCAAGCCGTTGGCCGACTTGGGCCCCAACTATGCCGAGCTGGCCAAAAGCAGCGATGGCGTGACCCAGATCGAGATCGACGGCGTGCCCTACATGGCCAACGTGGTCAGCTCCAAAGGGTTGGGCTGGCGCTTCATCGGCCTGATCAAGCGCGATGAAGTGATGGCCGAGGCTTCGAGCCTGACTTGGCTGATCGCCGCCATTGCTGCCGTACTGGCTGTGGTGTTCGCTTTGGTAGGCGCCAGTTTCGCCAGCGTGATCGTGCGGCCGATTCGCGGTGTTGCCAACGGCCTGCAGGAAATCGCCGAAGGTGAAGGTGACCTCACCCGCAAGCTCTCGGTGCAAGGCAAGGACGAAACGGCCACCCTGGCGGGCTGGTTCAACCAGTTCCTGGGCATGATCGCGCAACTGATGCAGCGTATCGGCAGCGCCTCTTCCGACCTGCAAACCGCCGCAGCCGATACCAGCCACGTGGCCCAGAACATGAACGACGCTGCCGGGCGCCAGCGCCAGGCCGTGGAACTGGTGAGCACCGCGTTCAACGAAATGGTCGCCACCGCCAACGAAGTGGCCCGCTCTTGCAGCCAGGCGGCCTCCAGTGCGGACGAAGGCTATCGCGATGTACACGATGGCCAGCATCACATCGGCGAAGCCACCGGCAGCGTGATGAAACTGAGCGACGACCTGCAAAAGTCGACCCAGACCATGCAGGCGCTGGAACAGGACAGCAAGAACATCAACACCATCCTCGACACCATCCGCTCGATCGCCGAACAGACCAACCTGTTGGCCCTGAACGCCGCCATCGAAGCCGCACGGGCCGGCGATCAAGGTCGCGGGTTCGCCGTGGTGGCCGACGAAGTCCGGGCGCTGGCACGGCGTACCGCCGACTCCACCGGTGAGATCGACAGCCTGCTGGGCAACCTCGCACGGCGCACCCAGGAAGTGACCCAACAGATGCAAAGCAGCCTGCAGGTGTCACAAACCAGCGTGGAACGCATCCAACAGGCCCGCGACAGCTTCGACAAGATCCGCAACTCGGTGGACTCGATTCGCGACCAGAATACGCAGATCGCCACAGCGGCAGAGGAGCAGCACCAGGTGGCCGAAGACATCAACCGGCACATCGCGCAGATCCATGCCGATGCCCAGTTGGTCGAGGAATTCGCCCACTCGGCGCAGACCGGCTCGGGGCGTCTGACGGATATTTCCGGACAGCTCAAGGGACTGGTGGGTCGCTTCAAGTTCTAAACCGAGGCCAGCGCAAGTACACAGGTGGGAGCGAGCTTGCTCGCGATGGCAGCCTCACAGTCGACAGATAGGTTGACTGTGCTGGCCTCTTCGCGAGCAAGCTCGCTCCCACAAATGGTTTGTGTTACATGTGCATTTTGCGTCCGCTGAAGATTATCAATGTGGGAGGCAAGCTCAACCAACCGGACAGGCTCCATGCTCCATAAACAACTGATCAGACGCCTGGACCTCATCACCCTTCAGCTGTTCGTTGCCGTCCACGAAGAGGGCACCTTGACCCGCGCCGCATCGAGGGAAGCTATCGCGGTGTCGGCGGCCAGCAAACGCCTGATGGAGCTTGAAGAAGTCCTGGGTGTTGCGTTGTTCTCCCGTACGGCCAAGGGCATGTCCCTGACCGCCGCCGGCGAAACCCTGCTGCATCACGCGCGGCGCATGCTGGCAGAGGTGGAGAAAGTCGGCATCGAAGTCGGCGAGCATTTGCAAGGGCTCAGAGGCTATGTGCGCATGCTGGCCAATCTCTCGGCGATCATCCAGTTCCTGCCTGAGGACCTGCACAGCTTCGTGTCCACTCATCTGCGGGTAAAAGTCGACCTGGAAGAGCGTCCGAGCACAGGCGTCATCGAAGGGATCATCGACGGCGTGGCCGACCTGGGGATCTGTTCGATGGACAGCGATACCAAGGACCTTTTCAGCGTCCCCTATCGCCATGACCGCCTGGCCGTGGTCATGCGTCCCGATCATCCATTGGCCGACCGGGACCAGGTGGCTTTTGCAGACACCTTGCAGTACGACCATATCGGGCTGCACGCAGCGAGTTCGATCAACAGTCGCGTCCATGCCGCCGCCAATACCCTCGGCGAATCCCTGCGCGTGCGCATCCATGTCCCGGGTTTCGACGCGGTCTGCCGGATGGTACAAGCGAACATGGGCATCGGTGTCTTGCCGTACAAGGCCTATGAACTATTCGGACGGGGCCTTGGGCTGACTGTCGTTCCGCTCACCGATGACTGGTCCCATCGAACCCTGTTGCTGGTGGTACGCGAGCGCGACGCCCTGTCCCCTGTGAGCCGGTTGTTGTTCGATCACCTTCAACTCAGCGAATAACCCGACGACTCGTTCGCGAAACGCGAACGCCCCTTTCCAACACAAGGTTGGAATCGCCCACGGAACAGCCTCTAGTCTTGGCACAAATTCCAAGAAACATGAGGCTGCACCATGACTGCTCTTAGCGGAATCCGCGTCATCGAGATCGGAACGCTCATCGCCGCCCCTTTTGCCGCACGGTTGATGGCCGAATTCGGCGCCGAGGTGATCAAGATCGAGAGCCTTGGACAAGGCGATCCTCTTCGCAAGTGGCGAAAACTGCACGAAGGCACGTCGCTCTGGTGGTACCTGCAGTCGCGCAACAAAAAATCCCTGGCACTCAATCTCAAATCCGCCGAAGGCATCGCGATCGTCAAGCAACTGGCCGAAAGCGCCGATGTGCTGATCGAGAATCTTCGCCCCGGCGCCTTGGAAAAACTGGGGCTAGGTTGGGACGTGCTGCATGCACTCAACCCCAAGCTGACCCTGGTACGAATTTCCGGTTATGGCCAGTCCGGCCCCTACCGCGACCGTCCGGGGTTCGGTGCGATTGGCGAGGCCATGGGCGGGATTCGCTACACCACCGGTGACCCGCAGTCCCCTCCCGCGCGCATGGGCGTCAGCCTCGGGGATTCGCTGGCTTCAATGCATGCGGTCATGGGCGCGCTGATGTCGCTGCTGCGGGTCAAGACCGGCCAGGGCGACGGCCAGATCGTCGACGTTTCCCTCGTCGAAAGCGTGTTCAATGTGATGGAAAGCCTCGTGCCGGAATACGACAGGCTCGGCCACGTCCGCGAACGCAGTGGCGGCGCCCTGCCGGGCATTGCGCCGTCCAATACCTACCCGACGGCGGACGGTGGCTACGTCGTCATCGCCGGCAACAGCGACCCCATTTTCAAGCGCTTGATGATTGCAATCGGCCGACCCGACCTGGGAGAAAAACCGGCGTTTGCCCACAACGACGGCCGGGTCGCCGAATGCGACGTGCTCGATCGAGCCATCCGCGAATGGAGCGCCAGCTTGCCGATCGAGGAGGTACTCCAAGCGTTGGAAAAAGCCGAAGTGCCAGCGGGTCGAATTTACTCCGTGGCCGACATCGTCGCCGACCCACACTACCAGGCACGAGGCATGATCTTGGATGCCCAGCTACCGGGCGGAGCCGCGGTAAAAATGCCCGGCATCGTCCCCAAGCTATCGGCCACCCCCGGCACCGTCAACTGGCAAGGGCCGAGCCTGGGGCAGCACACCCAAGCGGTGCTGGGTGAGCTGGGCCTGAGCGAAAGCGCCATCCAACGCCTGAAGAATGAAGGGGTCGTGCAATGATCACCGACTACTCGCAACGCCTTATTGTCCAAGAGGTCGCTCTCCGTGATGGCCTGCAGATCGAACCGGCCTGGGTTGAAACGGCCGACAAGATCAACCTCATCGACCAGCTTTCGCTGGCCGGCTTCACTCGGATCGAGGCGGGATCCTTTGTGTCGCCCAAGGCCATTCCCGCATTGCGTGATGGAGAACAAGTGTTCCAAGGCATCACGCGGCGCCCCGGGGTCATTTATGTCGCGCTGATCCCGAACCTCAAGGGCGCACAACGGGCCCTCGATGCCGAGGCAGACGAACTGAACCTGGTGGTGTCGGCCAGCCAGAGCCACAACCAAGCCAACATGCGCATGACTCGCGAGCAGTCCTTGGCTGCCTTTGCCGACGTGGTTTCGCTGGTGGGCAACCGCGGCGTCAGCCTCAACGGCTCGGTGGCGACTGCCTTTGGCTGCCCGTTCGAAGGGCCGGTCGATGAAGACGTGGTGATGCGCCTGGTCGACACCTACCAGGCACTCGGCATGCACGGGGTGACCCTGGCCGATACGACGGGCATGGCCAACCCACGCCAGGTCTACCGGCTGGTGCGCCGGGTGCTTGAACAGCTTCCTGCCGCTGCGTTGACCCTGCATTTCCATAACACCCGCGGGCTGGGGCTGAGCAATGTGCTGGCAGCCTACGAGGCCGGCGCCCGGCGTTTCGATGCCTCGCTCGGCGGGCTGGGCGGCTGCCCTTTCGCACCGGGTGCCTCAGGCAACATCTGCACGGAAGACCTGGTGAATCTCTGCGAAGAAATCGGCATCGACACCGGAATCGACCTGCCTCACTTGCTGGACCTGTCCCGCACCCTCCCCTCGCTTCTGGGACACGAAATGCCGGGGCAAGTGGCGAAGGCCGGGCGAAATTGTGACCTTCATCCGCTACCTCCCGGTATCGGCTGAGACGTAACGAGGCGACCCTGGTCGCCAGCCAGACAACAAAAACAAAAGAGTTCCCTTAGGGAAACTCGCCTGGAGAAAACTCATGTCTTCCGTATCGATAACCTCTCAAGGTGGCGGCGCCGCAGCCGCGGCCAATGATGAAAAAGCCCTGATCGCCAAAGTGGCATGGCGCCTGATGCCCTTGATCATGGTCTGTTACCTGTTTGCGTTCTTCGACCGCATCAACATCAGCTTTGCCAAGTTCCAGCTGCAAGCCGACCTGAGCCTGAGTGACACCGCCTATGGACTCGGTGCCGGGCTGTTCGTGGTCGGCTACGTCCTGTTCGAGGTGCCCAGCAACATGATGCTGTACAAGGTCGGTGCACGTCGCTGGATCGCCCGCATCATGATGTCCTGGGGGATCGCCACGGCGCTGATGGTGTTCGTGACTGCCGAATGGCAGTTCTACGTCCTGCGCTTCATCATCGGAGCCATGGAAGCGGGCTTCGCCCCGGGCGTGTTGTACTACCTGACCCTGTGGTTTCCACAGAACTACCGGGGACGCATCACCTCCACGCTGTTCCTGGCGTCAGCCTTCGCCGGGCTGATCGGCGCGCCGGTTTCCGGCCTCGTCCTGGGCCATATGGACGGCGTCCTGCAAATGCGCGGCTGGCATTGGCTGTTCCTGCTGGGTGGCATTCCCTGCGTGGGCCTGGGACTGATCGTGCTGTTCACCCTCAAGGACCGGGTCACGGACGCCAAATGGCTGACCGATGCCGAGAAGACCTACCTGGCCAGTCGTATCGCAAGCCAGGAATCCCACAAGCATGGCGGCTCGTTGATGACCGCGCTGAAATTACCGGGCTTCCTGACGCTGGGCCTGATCTACTTCCTCATCCAGGTCGCCTCGTACGGGCTCAATTTCTGGGCACCGCAACTCATTCGCAGCGCCGGCACCGAAAGCCCGACCATCATCGGCCTGCTCACCGCGGTCCCTTACGTCTGCGGCGCCATCAGCATGATCGTGATCGGGCGCTGGTCCGATGCCACCGGCGAGCGACGCAAATTCGTCTGTGGCCTGGTGATCGTCGGCGCCATCGGATTCTTCAGCGCCGGCATCTTTGCCAACCACACCCTGCTGCTGACCATTTCGTTGGCACTGCTGGGTAGCGGCATCATTGCCTCGATCCCGGCCTTCTGGGCACTGCCGCCCAAGCTGTTGGCAGGCGCAGGAGCCGGCGCTGCAGGAGGGATCGCGCTAATCAATACCCTGGGTCAGTTCGGCGGCATCGTCAGCCCGGTGATGGTCGGCTATATCAAGGACATGTCCGGCAGCACCACGCCGGCGCTGTATGTCATCGGTGGCACGTGCATCCTGGCGGGGGCTTTGCTGATGTGGGGCTTGCCGCAATCCTTGAGGACGCTGGACAGGCACCAGTAAACACTCTTTCGAGCCAAGGACGGCTCGCCGTCGGATGCTGCCAGACCACTACCCTTTCGCCTTGATCGCATACATGCCACCGGCAATCACCAGACACGCCCCCACCACCGTCCATGTGTCTGGTAGCTCGCCGAAGACCAACAGGCCAATCAGCGTGGCAAACACCAGCAGCGTGTAGTTGAACGGCTGGAGCGTGGCGGCCGTTGCATACTTCAGTGCCTGGAGAAATAACAGCTGGGCCACCACGCCTGTCGTGGACAGCACCGCAATCAGGCCCCATTGCATCGGGCTCGGCGCCACCCATCCGGGAAGGCCCGACAACGTGACGCTGATCGCGCCGAAGAGGCCCATGTAAAGCATGTTCGTGGCGAACGAATCATGCTGGCTGATCCGACGCGTCAGCACGCTGAAGACCGCGAACCCCAAGGCAGACGCCAGCGGAATCAGGGCGACAAGTTCGAAGACACCGGTGCCAGGCCGAAGGATAACCAGCGTCCCTGCGAAGCCTACGGCGGCGGCAACCCATCGACGCACGCCAATGAACTCACCCAGGAATATCCCGGCCAGCGCCAGTGTCATCAATGGGAACACCGCATACAGGGCATGCATTTCCGCCAGCCCCAGATAGCGCAGCCCCCATCCAAACAGCACGATTTCACCCACCCCGACCAATGCACGGATGACCTGCAGGTAAGGATGACGGCTTCGGCACGCGGTCCGCAGGCTGCCCTGGTAGACGCTATAACCGACAGCGAAAGCCAGGAATACCCAATAGCGCACCATCACCAACTGTGCGACCGGAAGGTCTTTGACCAGCACCTTGGTGATGCCGTCCTGGCTGGCAAACACCAGCATGGAGAGCAGGCACAGGAGAATGCCGAACCGGGGCCTGGGAACCTCGTAGGCGGGTGCGCCGGTGTCCAGTTGATTGCTCATGGGTCATTCCATTTGGAGGGGACTTGCTGCTGCGTGACGACAGCATCATTCACACCCGGCGCGCCATTCGCGTCATCATAAGTCTGGGGCCCATCGTCAGGCGAGGTCAGACTCGAGCGTGATCAACGGCACAAGGGTAGCCTTGAGTACCTCGATTTTGTCAGCGGACAAACGCGCCAAGGGCCGACGTGGATTCCCTGCGCCATAGCCGCTGATCTCGGCGCCGGCATAGACCGACTGCACATAGTCACCCTGCCAGATCAACGACATTACCGGCTCGATCGACCGCCAAATCTCCCGGGCACGTACCCAGTCCTGTTTCATGGCGGCCTCCACCACGGCAACACAAGCGCGTGGGGCCATGTTCGCCCCGCCCCAGATCAAGCCCGCGGCACCGGCGAAGAGCGCGTAGGGCACCAGCGCGTCGGCGCCATTCATCGTCGGCAGGCCCGTGCGGATCAGCGAGGCTTGGCCGGCAAGATCACCACTGCTGTCCTTGACCGACACGAAGTTTGGAATCTCGCTCAACTGGCGAAACAGCGACGGGGTCACTTCTACGCCCACTGCCTGAGGCACGTTGTAGCCTATGATCGGCAACCCCGCCTCAGACACCGTCGAGTAGAAATCGACGATGCCCTGGTCGTCGGTGGGGCCTTCGAAAAACGGTGGCAGCACCATGACGCCATCGGCGCCACATTCACCAGCATGGCGGGTGCGCTGCACCACCTCCTCCGCCAACAAGGCAGACGTTTGCACGATGACGCGAGCACGCCCATTGATGACCTTGGCGCCAAAGGCAACCAGTTGCCTGGACTCTTCCCGGCCCAGGTAGACGTGCATGCCCGTCCCGGAACTCAGGACAAAGCCGTGCACGCCGGCAGCGAGATAGCGCTCGAGCAAGGTCTCAAAGCGTGGATAGTCGATCTTGCCTTGGGCATCGAACGGTGTGGTAACGGCCAGGTTGAGGCCGGAAAAAGCGAATGCGGACATTGGATCGAGCCCCTCTTATTCTTCTTGATCGGACGCACCAACAGCCCTTCCCAGGCTGTTTGTACGCAGTCGCGATGGCCAACGCAGAAAGCGCCGGCCATCGTTACAGGGAAATCAATCCACCGATTTAAGTGGAATCCGGGCCTGGAGGCGCGTCAGCAGGGTTTCGCAGTACCAATCGTCAAACTGGCATACACCATTTTCCGCGATGTCCGAAAAAGGTCCCGGCTCGTAAGTCGGTGAGGTCACACCGGCCTGCGTCCCTTCCACCAGACGACGGTCTTGGTCGTTGGTGGCAAGCCAAACCTTCGTCAACCGGTCAATCTCGTAGTCAACGCCTTCAACAGCGGTATTGGGCACCAGCCATTTGGTGGTCACAAGCGTTTCGCCGGGGCCGATCGGGAGTACCCGGAAGCTCAATGCGTGGTCACCGAGAAAGTGGTTCCAGGTGGACGGGTAATTAAAGTAGAGCAAGGCGCCAATATCCGGCTCGCCGCTTTTATCCAGGCGTCCTGCAACAGCCGGTTTACCATCCATCGTGTAACTCACGGCACCCGCGGAAAGTGGAATGCGTGTCATACGGAAACGGCCATTCGGGTCCATGACAAGCTTGCTGGGCATACCGGCGATTTCGCAGCGATTCCAGTGGGCGGTCAGTTCCGGATCATCTTCGCCCCCGACCCCTGCCACCGAAAGGTTCTCGACAAAAGAGTTCATCAACTCCGGATGGGTACCGTCACAGTGAAAACACTCGCGGTTGTTTTCAAACACGAGCTTCCAGTTACCTTTTTCCACGAGGTTGGACTCGAAAGCCACCTTGCAGTTATCCAGGAAATGGGGGGCGATGAAAGGACTTACAGAATTCCTGAAACTTTCGAACTCAGGCGCCTCATCAGCGACACAGACATAAATGTAAGCATGAACAATTTCACAATGAACAGGTTTCAGGTTGTATTGAGACCTGTCGAAATCGGCCCCCATATTACCGGCAAACAAAAGACTGCCGTCCAGTTCGAACGTCCACTTATGATAAGGACAAACTAATTTAGCGACTTTACCTTGGGCGTGCTCGCAAACTTTAGAGCCACGATGACGACAAGCATTGTGAAAAGCCCGGACTTGGCCACTTTTATCCCTGATGATTAAGACTGGATAATCACCAATCTGCAAGGTCAAGTATTGCCCGGGCTTTTCAAGCTCAAAAGTATGCCCGGCAAAAACCCAGTCCTTGTGCCAGATCTGCTCAAGATCCTGACGAAAAACTTCAGGTTCAATATACAGTTCACGGGGAAGCGCGTGGCGCGCCTTACGCTTTTGAATCAGGTCGATCACGGATGCCTTGGTATTCATTATTATCCTCTACACATCAACCTGACGGTTAATGGCAAGTACGCCCAGAAAACGGTGTCATGGCCAACGAATCCTGCGCGGAAAACCGTCCAACGCAACCGCTGAATACGCATGTTTTAGCCATGTTTAACACAAAGGGTACGACAGCCTATCCAGTCGACAAAACTACATTTTCGTCGCTCAACTGATAACTTAGCGTTATGACCGACTGAATCCAGACAATATTTTGCTTACCATCACCACCGACCGAGAAGACTTAAATACTCATACGCTCCACCTGGAAAACTTTGAAAGAATCCAGTCCCGCACTCTCCGACAGGCATCTTCGTATTCAGTCCTTTCATTACAGGCCACATAATGAAGACTGTTTCGAAGCGTCACCTGATGTTCGACGGGGCGAACGAGCTGCCCTCTCTCGACCATGGCACCGACAAGCTGGTTCCAGCCCAGTGCGACGCCTTGATGGGTCAAGACCATGTTCATGATCAGGTTGTAATCATTGGCATGAAAAATGGGCGGACAGTCGGCAGGACGCTCATCGATATCAACGTTCAGAAACGCCAGCCACACCCCCCAGTCCACATGCTCAGCCACGCCCGACCGTCCATAGGGACTTAGATTGAGTAGCGAAGAATCGCGCACCCCTTCAAGCGAGGTCAATTCGGGATGCATATCCAAAAACGTTGGCGAGCACACCGGGTAGATAATATCGTGGCACAACTGATAACTCTTATACCCATCCCCCACCTTGCTAATCTTTGAGATGATGATGTCCGGTTCTATGCCAGGCTCCATATTCACAAAGTTTTGAGTGGTGATCAGGTTGAACTCAATATCCGGGTTAGTCGCCCGAAACTCTGGAAGATGTTCGGACAGCCATAATGCAGAGAAGGCGGGCGAACAACAAACGGTCAGGATATGTTTCTGCGTCGGAGCGGTACGAATCCTTTCGGCCGCCTGGGCAATATTAACGAACGATAGTTGCGCAGCTTCAAAAAAGATTTTTCCTTCGGCGGTTAGTTCTACCGTGCGCCCGGCACGCATAAACAACTGAGCGCCCAACGACTCCTCAAGCTCTCGAATCTGCCGACTGATCGCTGCTTGCGATACACACAGTGCCTCCGCCGCCCGAGTGAAGCTTTCATATTTAGCGGCGGCGACGAATGCTCGGACAGCCCGAAGGGAAGGCATTCTAAGCAGTAATGTATCGGGGTCAACGTGTCTGCTGAGCATGGTAAGCCCTCATACTCCTATCATCCGCGAAAGCGGCGGAGCGTAACCCAATAGCCTAGCCCAGGCCATACAAAAGCGTCGTGATTGCGCCAAGACGGTCGTTTCGGCGGGCCTCGATAACGTTAGGTTATCCATAAAGCCCTGTAAATGTTGTTGGATTTAAGATCGGGATACTTATAGATTGAAAAAAAGCCCGAGCCCAAGGGCAAACAATAAAAAACAGGTACACGTCATGCGCAAATCTATCTTTTATTACTGCCCGCCTAAATTACCAACGCTCGAGCTCGATTCGATTTCGCGCGCTTGTAGCGTTACACGCAAAGGAGGGACGCGATGACTAGTCCAGACGAAATCATTTCTGTTAAGAACGTTTTTAAAATATTTGGCGCAGAGCCTGAAACGGCGATGAGAATGCTCGCCGCCGGGGCAAGCAAAAAAGAAGTCTTTGAGAAAACAGGCCAGGTCATTGGTGTTTTCGACGCCAGCTTCGCGGTCAAGCGTGGCGAAATCTTTGTGATCATGGGGCTCTCGGGTTCTGGGAAGTCGACGATGGTGCGATTGTTCAACCGCCTTATCGAGCCCACGTCAGGCAGTATTTATCTGAACGGTCGCGAAATTACCGGGCTGGCTGATAAAGCCCTTCTTGATGTCCGCCGCAAAGAGATGGGCATGGTGTTCCAATCCTTTGCCTTGATGCCGCACATGAGCGTTCTGGAAAACACCGCCTTTGGCCTGGAGATTTCCGGCATCAGTGAAAAGGAACGACATAGCCGCGCCAGGGAAGCCCTCGCCCAAGTCGGTCTGGCCGGTCAGGAGCACAGTTATCCGCATCAACTTTCCGGCGGCATGCAGCAACGGGTGGGCCTGGCCCGTGCGCTTGCCAACGACCCGACCATCCTCCTGATGGACGAAGCCTTTTCCGCCCTGGATCCGCTTATCCGCAGCGAGATGCAGGGAGAGCTCATTCGCCTGCAGGCCGAGCAGAAGCGAACCATCATCTTCATTTCCCACGATATTGAGGAAGCTGTTCGTATCGGTCACCGCATCGCGATCATGGAGGGCGGCCAGGTGGTACAGATCGGCACGCCTCAAGAGCTGATCAGTCAACCGGCCAACGACTATGTACGCACCTTCTTCAAAGGCTTCGACAGCTCGCGGATTCTCAAGGCAGGCGACGTGGCCAGGCTCGATCCTGAATGGGTTCGCAAGCTGAACGGCCAAGCGCCACAGTTCAAGGCCGGCCTACCGTTTGGTTACTTGATCGATGAAGGCGGGCAACTGCTCGGGGTGGTGGATATCGATACCAGCGGCGCGGGTAGCAGCACGCATTACACCCAGCACCAACAGCATCCCGTATTTACCGATACCCCCCTGCACGAAGTACTGGAAATCGCAGCCAACCTGCCCTACCCGGTCCCTGTACTCGACCGTTCGGGCGCACTCACCGGGACCCTGTCAAAGAGCGAGTTACTGCAAACGCTGAGCCGCCATTAATACAGGCGCGCCCCTCTACGCTGGCGCGTCCCTGACCTGAAGTACCTGCGGCCTTCATAACGCCGCTGCGGTGATGATGAAGAGGTAAGCCCTGATGTCCGATTTCAGTTTTCTCGACCCGTTTCAAGTCGCCACCATCCCATTGGGTGACTGGGTGGAAAGCAGCCTCAATTTTCTGGTGCACAACTTTCGCGATGTGTTCCGCGCCATCCGCTGGCCGATTGACCAGGTACTGAACGGCGTCGAATACACTCTGCAAAGCATTCCACCCAGCATCGGGATCCTCCTGTCTTCATTGCTGGGATGGCAGCTAGCCGGTAAACGCATGGCGTTGCTGTGCTTTGTGACGCTCACGCTGCTGGGCCTTATCGGTGTCTGGTCCGAATCGATGACCACCCTGGCGCTCGTACTGACGTCGGTGTTCTTTTGCGCCCTGCTGGGTATACCCCTGGGTATTCTCTGCGCCCGCAGTGACAATTTGGAAAAGGTCCTGCGGCCCGTACTCGATGCCATGCAGACATTGCCGGCGTTCGTTTATCTCGTGCCTGTCGTCATGCTGTTCGGCATAGGCAACGTGCCGGGCATCCTTGTGACCATTGTCTTCGCCCTTCCCCCTCTGGTGCGCCTGACGAACCTGGGCATCCGCCAGGTACCGGAGGACAAAATAGAAGCGGCCCGGGCTTTTGGCTGCACACCGCGGCAGATGCTGACCCGCGTTCAGTTACCACTCGCCACGCCAACCATTATGGCTGGACTCAATCAGACCCTGATGCTGTCGCTGTCGATGGTGGTGATCGCTTCGATGATCTCGGTGGGCGGCCTTGGCCAAATGGTCCTGCGCGGCATTGGCCGCCTGGACATGGGCTTGGCCACAGTCGGCGGGACAGGCTTGGTGCTGCTCGCCATCTTCCTTGACCGTTTGACCCAAGCCATGGGCGCGCGCACCGGAGCCGACCCGAGCCTGCGCTGGTATCACACCGGTCCCGTAGGTCTTCTGCTGCGCCTGTTCGGCGCGAAACAGCCTGCGGGGCGAAGCAAGACCGCTTAAACCTTCCTATTCGAATCTGCCGCTCTTGAAGATAAAAACCCAAAAAAGGTACGCGACAATGTCTGAATTAAAGCTTTCCCGCAGCATTCTCAATTGCGCTACAGCCCTTGCCATAGCAGCCATGTCCCTGTGCGCCAACGCCTCGGCGAACCAACCGGGAGACGGGGTAAAGGTCACCCCCATCTTCCCCTCTATTGCTGAAGAACGATTCCGTGGCGAAGTGGCCATGGAAGGTCTTCGAGAGCTGGGTTACAAAGTGGAGGACCCCAAGGAGACCGAGTACGGCGTCATGATGATGGCCCTGGGGAGTGGTGATGCGGACTTTACGGTGCACTTGTGGGACAAATTGCACGATAAGTTCTACCAGCAGGCCGGGGGCGATAAGACCATGGTCAAGGCGGGCGACATCATGCCCGGCGTACTCCAAGGTTATTTGATCGACAAAAAGACTGCTGACGCCCATGGCATCAAATACATCACCGACCTGAAAAAACCGGAAATCGCCAAACTGTTCGACACCAACGGCGACGGGAAAGCAGACCTGACGGGATGCAATCCTGGCTGGGGCTGCGAGCTGGTCATCGCGCACCACATGAAGGCCTACGGCCTCGAAAAAACGGTCACCGTCAACCAGGGTTCTTATTTCGCACTGATGGCGGACACCATCACTCGTTATAAGGAAGGGCAGCCGATTCTCTACTTCACCTGGGTCCCCCAGTGGATCGCCACTGTCTTGGTCGAAGACAAGGACGTGGTATGGCTGGAAGTACCGAAAACCGACTTGCCTGATGGCAACAATGATGTCGACACGATGTACAAGGGCAAGAATCTCGGCTTTGCAGTAGACAAAGTCCAGGCCGTATTGAACAAAGACTTCGCCGAGAAAAATCCGGCGGCCTTGAAGTTCCTTTCGATCATGCAAATTACCACGGCCGACGAAAGTGCCCAGAATTTGAAAATGCAACAGGGCGAGAAAAAACCGGCTGATATCCGTCGTCACGCCAAGGAGTGGGTAGCCGCCCATCGCCAGCAATTTGATGCATGGTTGCAAACCGCTCGCGCTGCTGCGACACAAGCTGAAAATTAATACGAATAAGAGGCGGGACGAGTCGATGACTGGCCCGCCCCTTTAATGACATTCCGTTCCACGTAGAATTTAACGAGTGAAAACCAACCGAAAGACCCGTTTCGATTACTTATAACGGAGGGTTATCTGTTTTCTCCATTAAATGTTGTTGGATATTAAGTAATCACCAGAATAAATTTGGCCCCAGCCCTACAGCCAATTAAAACTGCAAAAAACTTAACCGTGACGACCGCTAAACACTCAGTTCACGTGAAGTTACCAAACACTTTTTTGCATGACTGGCATCGGATCGGTTGAATGAACAGGATCTTGAAATGTTGAAAGTCTCTTCGTTACCTGCCGATGATCAAACTTGCGGGTGGTATCACTTGAGCAAGGGGCGCCAGATCAAGCCCGTCCATCAAGGCCATAGCTGCGCCCGTTGGGTCATTGTCGGTGCCGGCTTCACAGGGCTTGCCGCCGCCCGTCAGCTCGCAACTCATTTCCCCGACGATCAGATCGTGTTGGTTGACGCCCAGGAAGTGGGCTTTGGTACTTCCGGTCGCAATGCCGGGTTCGCGATCGACTTGCCCCATGACATCGCCGCCGAGGATTACATAGGCGACATCGCCACGGCCAAAACAACGCTAAAGCTGAACCTGAGTGGCCTGGGCTATTTAAAAGAGTTGGTTGAACGCCATGGCATCGATTGCCAAATGAAACATTGCGGCAAATATCAGGCCGCCGTTGAACCAAGAGGCATCGCCGTTCTGGAGGCCTATCGTCGCGGACTCGATAAACTGGATCAGCCCTATCAGATGATCGAGGCCAGCGAACTGCCCGAACACATCGGCACGCACTTCTACCGCAAAGCATTATTTACGCCGGGGACTTCTTTGCTCCAGCCTTCAGCGCTTGTAAAAGGCTTGGCTGACAGCCTCCCCAGTAACGTGACGCTGTATGAAAACACTGCGATCACTCATGTGGAGTACGGCACCAAGACCGTGCTCAAGCACGCCGCGGGTTCAATCACCGCCGACAAGCTGATCCTGACCAATAATGCCTTTGGCATGAGTTTTGGCTTCCTTAAGGGCCGAATGCTGCCGGTGTTCACCTACGCCAGTCTGACCCGCCCCATGACCGAGCAAGAACAGGCTCGTCTCGGTGGCAGGCCTTATTGGGGTGTCATTCCTGCGGATCCATTCGGTACCACGGTACGTCGCACACCGGATAACCGTCTTTTGATCCGTAACAGTTTCAGCTTTAACCCGGACGGCCGCAGCGATGCAAAGTATTTGAAACGCTTTGTCGCCCGGCATCAGGCCTCTTTCGAACAACGCTTTCCCATGTTGCCTGAGATGAAGTTCGACTATACCTGGGGCGGCGCACTGGCTCTTTCACGTAACCATATGGGTTATTTCGGCGAACTTTCACCTAACGTCTACGGGGCACTGTGCTGCAACGGATTAGGTGTTACCCGCGGGACGGCGACCGGCAAACTCTTGGCTGATTGGCTGGCCGGTGAACAATCCGAGCTCATTGCTTTCGTCTTGAAATCACCCGGCCCCTGCCCTAACCCACCCGCGCCGCTGGTTTCAGCAGGCGTCAATATAAGTTTGCGCTGGGGACAGTACCGAGCGGGTAAAGAAAGTTGATCCGGTCCGACAATTTGAAGAAGTTGAAGTCGTTCATTTGACTTTCAACAAGCGGCCTCCCTTGGTTTAAAGATTGGCTGCGCTGACTCTATCGAGCTAGCGCCGCTTGATAGGCAGTGACACTAACTGGAGCGAGATTGATGAAATTTGAAGGCATTTACACACCGGCCGTTACGCCCCTGACCTCTGACGGCAGTATCGATAAGACCGCCTTCGCCGACGTCCTGGAGTATCTGGTGGACTCCAAGGTACACGGCATCATTATCGGCGGCTCAACCGGCGAATATTATGCCCACACCGCTCAGGAGCGTTTCGACCTGGCCGCCCAGGCCAAGGACGTGCTGCGCGGCCGTCTGCCGCTGATCGTGGGTACCGGCGCCATCCGCACTGAAGACTCGGTCGCCTACGCCGAAGCGGCGAAGGCCATCAAGGCCGATGCGTTGTTGGTGGGCTCGCCACCCTATGCACTGCCTACGCAAAAAGAGATCGCCCTGCATGTCAAGGCGGTGGACCGCTCCGCCGGTCTCCCCATCATGCTTTACAACTATCCAGGCCGCATGGGTGTGAGCATGGGCGAGGCGTTCTTTGATGAGGTCCGCGATGTGAAAAACATCGTCGCCATCAAGGAAAGCTCCGGTGACATGGCCCAGATGCACCGTTTGGCCTGCAAATACCCGCACATTGCCCTGTCTTGCGGTTGGGACGATCAAGCCCTGGAGTTTTTCGCCTGGGGCGCCCGCAGTTGGGTGTGTGCCGGTTCCAACTTCATTCCCCGCGAGCATGTCGCGCTATACGAGGCCTGCGTTGTCGAGAAAGACTTCGACAAAGGCCGTCGCATCATGGCAGCGATGATGCCGCTGATGGACTTTCTGGAAGGCGGGAAATTTGTCCAGTCCATCAAGTACGGCTGTGAACTGAACGGTTTGAGCACCGGTGGCCTGCGCGCCCCTCTGCACGGCCTGGACCCTGAGGAAAAGCAGGCGCTGCAAGGCGTCGTCACCGAACTCAAGCGCAACATCGCGCAGATCACTGGAGGTGCCTGAAATGGCTGATTTACTGACCAAGGAACAGTACGCGGCCATCGCCGCCCAGTTGAAATTCCCTACCCAGGCATTCATCAACGGCGAGTTCCGTGACGCACTCTCTGGAAAAACCTTCATCACGACGAACCCTGCCACGGGTGAACAGCTTGCAGAGATAGCGGCGTGCGATACCCGTGACGTCGACGTAGCCGTGGCTGCCGCCAAACAAGCGTTCGAGGATGGTCGCTGGCATAAGCTGTCACCCGGCGCACGTAAGCAGGTGCTCCTGCGTTTCGCCCAATTGCTGGAAGACAACGCCCACGAGCTCGCCGTGCTGGAAAGCCTGGACAGTGGCAAGCCAGTCAGCGAATGCCAGAACGTCGATGTGCCCGACACCATCCATACCCTGCGCTGGCATGCGGAGTTGATCGACAAGGTGTACGACAGCACCGCGCCGACCGGCCACGGTGCGGTAACTATGGTGGTGCGCGAAGCGATCGGTGTCGTTGGTCTGGTCCTGCCGTGGAACTTCCCCTTGTTGATGCTGGCCTGGAAGATTGGCCCGTCCTTGGCGGCCGGCTGTTCCATCGTGGTCAAGCCGGCCAAGGAAACCACCCTGACCGCGCTGCGTGTTGCCGAGCTGGCCCATCAGGCCGGCATTCCGGCAGGCGTATTCAATATTACCCCTGGCGGTGGCCGGGAGGCTGGCGAGGCAATCGGTCGGCACATGGATGTGGCGATGGTCAGCTTCACCGGTTCGACCGACACGGGCCGGTTGTTCCTCAAGTACGCGTCCGAGTCGAACCTCAAGCGCGTGGTGCTGGAACTGGGGGGTAAAAACCCCGCCGTGGTGATGAATGACTGCGAAGACCTCGATCAAGTCGCCCAGTACGTGACGGCCGGGGCTTTCTGGAACATGGGCGAGAACTGCTCGGCCTCCTCACGGCTGATTGTCCATAAAGACGTCAAGGATCAATTGTTGCAATTGATCAGCAAACATCTGCGCGACTGGAAAATGGGTGACCCACTGGATCCTGAAAATCGCCTCGGCGCCATGATCAGCAAAACCCATTTCGACAAGGTTCGTTCTTATCTGGAATACGCAGCCGAGCACAAACTCAATGTGATGCAAGGGGGCGAGACCGAGTCCGGTGTGTTCGTGCAGCCGACGATCATCGACGGCGTCGAACGTGACAGTCGCCTGTTTATCGAGGAGATCTTCGGGCCGGTATTGAGCGTGACCAGTTTCAGTACCCTCGACCAAGCCATCGAGCTTGCCAACGACACGGTCTACGGCCTGGCGGCATCCGCCTACACCGGCAGCCTGCGTAACGCTTTGCGCCTGTCGCGGGAGATTCGTGCGGGCGTGGTCACGGTCAACTGTTTCGGTGAAGGCGACGCCTCCACGCCGTTCGGCGGCTACAAGGAGTCTGGCTTTGGTGGTCGCGACAAATCCGTCTGGGCTCATGATCAGTACACCGAGCTGAAGACCATCTGGATCGATGCTTCGTAACCTGATCGAGCACGGGCTGTACTGACAGCGTTCAGCACACCGGTCACCGCTCCACGCAAGCGGTGATCGGATTAGGTGTTCAAGCGTATGGATCCCATCATGACAACTTCACCTTTTTCGATTCCAGCCAATGCTCGGCGCATCGACCCGGCCAGGCAGCGTGCAACTGCATTAAAAAAAGATGGCTCGGTCAATGACAACGACCGCGTCGAAATAGGCCCCACTCCCCTGGCGTTCGCGGAGTGGGAGCGTTTGGGCCTGGAGCCGCCCCATTTGCCCACCCTGCGTACGTACCGATTGCAACGGATCGTGGATCAGTTGGTCGCCCGCGACTTGGGGGGGATTCTGTTATTCGATCCACTGAATATCCGCTACGCGACCGATACCACCAACATGCAGTTATGGACGACCCATAACCCCGCACGGGCATGCTTCGTCGCCGCCAGCGGGCATGTTGTTTTGTGGGATTTCCATGGCTGCGATCACCTTTCCGCCCACTTGCCGCTAGTTACAGAATTGCGCAGCGGCGCATCTTTTTTCTTTTTCGAGACCGGCGAGCACACGGATCGACACGCCAGGCATTTCGCCGCACAGATTGACGAGTTACTGCGCCAACACGCCGGAGCCAACCGCCGGCTTGCGGTCGATCGAATCGAAGTCGTCGGCGTGCGCGCATTGGATGCCCTGGCGATCGAGATTTGCAGCGGCCAGGAAGTGACCGAGTTCGCGCGCATGATCAAGGGACCGGAGGAAATCAAGGCGATGCGCTGCGCGGTGGCTTCGTGCGAAGCTTCAGTGGCTGAAATGCACCAGGCAATGCGCGCTGGCGTGACCGAGAACGATGTCTGGGCCGCCCTGCACGCCGGCAATATCCGCCGTGGTGGCGAATGGATCGAGACCCGGATCCTCAGTTCCGGTCCTCGCACCAACCCCTGGTTCCAGGAGTCAGGCCCACGAGTGTTGAGCGACGGCGACCTGCTGTCGTTCGACACGGATCTGATCGGCACCTACGGCATGTGCGTGGACATGTCCCGCAGTTGGATTTGCGGAGGGCTGGAGCCCACGGCCGAACAGAAACGCCTGTATCGAATTGCCCATGACCATATCACCCACAACACCGAACTGATCAAACCTGGTGTGCGCTTCACGGAACTGACCGCCAAGGCGCATCGGCTACCCGAGCCCTGCCGCGCCCAGCGGTACGGCGTGCTGTTCCATG
The DNA here is from genome assembly GCF_019956035.1 of Pseudomonas sp. A-RE-22. Lineage (NCBI taxonomy): Bacteria > Pseudomonadati > Pseudomonadota > Gammaproteobacteria > Pseudomonadales > Pseudomonadaceae > Pseudomonas > Pseudomonas sp. A-RE-22. The sequence goes on along the minus strand of NZ_JAHBCZ010000019.1, from coordinate 10,169 downwards.
GTGTCGGCCTGTGCGACGAGTACCCCAGTATCCGCTACCCCGAGGACCTGGAATCCTACGGATACGAGGGCGAGCTGCAAGCAGGCATGGTCCTGTGTGTCGAAGCGTACGTGGGTGAAGTGGGCGGCCGCGATGGCATCAAGTTGGAGAACCAATTACTGGTCACTGAAACCGGCTATGAATTACTCACCCGCTACCCTTTCGATGACAGTTTCCTGCGGGATACGAAGCACACCTCATGAACCAGATGATTGAGCCCCAGAAAATATCGAGCGTGGGATTCCTGTTGCTCGATAACTTTTCCCTGACCTGTTTCACCCAATGCCTGGACGTGCTGGTAACCGCCAACCTCATCCAGCCCGGATCGATAAAAGTCCATACTTTCAGTCGAAACGACTCTGAAGTGATCAGCGATTTGGCAATCCCTATCAGGCCAGACACACCGTTGACCGATATCAGAATCGCGGCACTGGACTTGATGGTTGTCTGCGGCGGGCTACGCACGCCCAGGGTACTCCCCAACGGGCTGATAACGCTTCTGACCAAGCTTGCGAACATGCCCATTGCGCTCGGTGGTTTATGGAACGGCGCCTGGTACCTGGGCAAGGCAGGACTGCTGGATGGTTATCGATGCGCCATTCATGCCGAACAACGTATGGCATTGTCAGAGTGTGCACCCAAGACAACGGTGACGTTGGACACGGTGGTGTTCGACAGGGACCGGCTCACCGCGTCAAACCCTGCCGGCGCGTTTCAAATCATGATGAAGTGGCTTTACGCCGCGCTCGATCAGAACCTCGCGGATGCCGTGTTTGAACTGTTGGATCATGAATCTCGATTCCGTACCTCGGCAAAGGTGCTGGACCGCAAAGTCAGTGCATCCTTGCGAGAAGTCATTGCATTGATGGAGTGCAATCTTGAAGAACCATTAGGCCTGGATCTGCTCGCCCAATGCGTTCAACTTTCCAAGCGCCAGATCCAACGTCTGTTTCGAAAACAAATCAATATGTCTCCCCAACGGTATTATCTGGAGCTACGACTGACCGAGGCACGACGCCTGCTACAGAACTCCAGGTTGAGCGTCACTGATGTCGCCATCGCCTGCGGCTTCGTTTCTACCCCGCACTTCAGCAAGTGCTACAGCACCCTCTTCGGCTGTCCGCCTTCAAAGGAAAGTCGTTACGAAATATAGCGTCTGCTGACAAGGCGCCGGGTATTTTCCTGGAAACGTTTCTCCTGTCTCGCGCCTATCAAGACACACCGTTGCTACCGCAATCTTTGCAAAGCCGTCGCGTGATACTGTGGCGTTTCGTGTCTTTGTCCAACAGTTCGACCGCTACAAACTCTTCGATACCCGCCCCGGCCTCAACCTTCTCAATAAACGTCAGAATGGCCTTTTTCATGAACCAGTGGGAGGTGCGGTCCAATTTGGCTGACGCCGACTTCAGCCTCGCCCGCGTTTCTTCGTTCAACTTTACGCCTTGCGTGGTGACCTTCATCTTGCCTCCTCCGAATGGCGAGCTCATTGATTCTTGTAACGAGTCACTCATGCATCAAGCCCCACAGTGCCAGAAGTGGAACATCCGTCGACTTCATTGCATGGACACAGGATGGCGGATTGAATACAAGGCCCCCTGCCCCGGGACTCCACCATCCCACATCCTCCCGATACCACTCCCCTGGCGACAGAACGAGATAGAACTCGGCGGGCGGGTGTTGGTGATAGGGGTAGCAGGTCTCGGGCATCATGAGCGCCAACCCCAAGGTCAAGGTAGTACATTCAAATAATCCACCCGGGCCGGCGATCATCCCGTGGCGATGACGCTCCACGAACGCGCCGTCCTGGTCGGCCCGGGCTTGGCGGTTTATCCAGGTGACATGGGGCAGGAGCGCGCCTAATGCGTCGCGTATCGACACTAAGTGCTCGTTGGCGCTTGGCGCAGCGCCGAGCGCCTCGGATAAATGCCCCTCCAGGAAACCCGGCAGCGCATTTGAAGTTTCCGCCGTCTTCCTGATCGTCCATAGGGCCGTAGCAAGAGATGCGATATGTGCTTGCGCCTTATCGCTGGCATTGCCTGACAGGACGTCCTGAAGCGAACGCCTGAGCACGTCGCCGCTGCTGATAATGTCCTGGTCCCACGATGGGTCTTCAGTGCTGTTCATCATCGTTTTCGATCCCATTGGCTTATAGACGGCTCAGCTGTTCCAACAGGTCTACGGGAACACTGATCCCATCATTCTGTGCGGTGAGCGTTGAGTGTTGCCGTTCCCATCCCGGCCTGTGGACGCCCATCTGCGTCAGGCGGGCCAGTTGGCTTGAGAGCCGCTGCTCGAATCCCGTTGAAAAGAATTCCGGCGCCAGGAGCAGGATCAACAGGCCACAGCCAGGCGTCTGGTTTCCCTGGTTGAAATCCGGCGCATCCAACGACCAATTGGCCCCCGTGAGCCCCGCCGATAAAACCTCGACCATGAGCATCAGATTGGCCCCACGATGTCCGCCAAAAGGCAGCAGCGCACCGCTCAACGCCGCCAAGGCATTACGTGTGCCGTTGCCCTGTTGGTCCACCGCCCAACCGTCAGGGATGTCGCTGCCCGTCGAAGCGGCGTGGGCGATATTCACGAATGCCGCGGCACTGCACGCCTGGTCGAACATCAGCGGGATGCCGTCGGCTGAGGGCGCGGAAAATGAAAGCGGATTGGTCGAGTAGGTCTTGCCCTTGGCACCAGGAACGGCGACCAGGGCCGGCCCGTTTGCGACCGCCAATGCAATCAGCCCGGCCTGGGCAAACCGCAACGTGTAGTCACCCAGTTCACCGCTGGTGAAACTGTTGCACTGGCTCAGCGTTGCCATACCATTGGCGTGCGCGGCATGGCACAGCGAATCGAAACAGCGATCGACACCCAGTTGGGCAATTCCGCCTTGGGCATCGGACTTGAAGATAATCGCGCCAGCGCGGGAGATGCGTGGTTCGGCACGTGGATTGATTCGTCCGGAAGAAAAGCCCGGCAAGTAATCGGCGAGGTGGCGAAACCCCACGGCCTGGTTACCGCGCGCTTGCGCAGCCACGGTGGCGTGAGCCAATGAGAGGGCAACCGCGGGTGAGCAGCCCTTCGATTCACAGAGATGCTTCACCCAGTCGACCGCCTCATCCAGGGTAAAGCGACGATAGGCTGTGGTTTTCAAGGGTATCGCCTGAATGTTCGTTCGATGCATCCGATGCCCTTCACGCAGGACATCGGACTGCAACTCAACTATTGAATAGCAGCAGCCATCACTGGGACGGTGTGACGGAGGCGGTCTGACTGCCGAACATCGCCTCGAAGCGAGGCTTGTTGGCGGCGTAGTACTCTGCAACGACCTTGTCTGCCGAACTGTCACGGGCGGTGGACATCAACTTCTCAAGGTCAGCCTTGGGGATCTTGAAGTTGGCGAAGAACCGGGCGACATCAGGATGCTCGGCGCTGAAGCCTTTGCGGGCAACCGCATGGATTTGCTCAGCACCACCGAAAATCTGCTTCGGATCATCCAGGTAGCGCAGCGGCCACTTGGCGAACATCCAGTGGGGACTCCAGGCGTTGATCAACGACCATTTGTCACGCTTGATGTTGCGATCCAGCTCGCTCAGCATTCCAGACTCTGAAGAGGCGACCATCTTGTAACCATCGAGCTTATATTCCTTGATGGCCTTTTCCGTCAGCTTGTACTGACCATTGCCCACTTCCGACGTCAGGATCTTGCCGCCCAGTTTTTCCCGTACTTCAGGCTTGTTGAGGTCTTCGACACTGGCGATCTCGCTGGTCGGAATGGACGTTGGCACGGCCATGCCGATCCGACCTTCATACAGCACGCCGAGGTCTTCGAGCTTGTCCTGATATTTGTCGTAGAACGCCTTGTGAGTGCTCGGCAGCCAGACCATCGGAATCAGGTCGATATTGCCGTTAGCCAGGGCCTGGAACTGAATGCCGATATCGGCGAGTACCAATTTGACCGGTTGCTTCAAGTGGTCACGCAATGCCGTATCTGCCAGCTTTACAGCGATTTCCGTATCCGACCAATTCACCCATCCAATACGGATAGGCGTGGGTTCCTCGGCGTGAACCGTCAGGCTACCGGCGGCCATCGCCAGGCCAGCAAGCCAGCCGATACAAGTTTTACTGGATAACGTAATCATGGTGCATCTCCGCATACTGTATTAATAGTTATTGGCAGGGCAGCAGAAGAATTAACGTTCCCTCATCAAAGCAGAGCCATTACACCCTCGAGGGATCTTATGTTGTGCATGGATAAATTCTAGTTATGGGGAAACCCTTCATGTATTCCGGTGGCTCGGCCCTCCTCCGCCCTTTGGCGGAACTTATAAATGTAAGCACTCACAATGCTTTTTCGAGCGCCGGCAAGGCCTCGAACAAGTCCGCCACCCACATGTAATCCGCCACCTGGGCAATCGGCGCCTCGGCGTCCTGGTTGATCGCAACAATGACCTTCGAGCCACTCATGCCCGCCAAATGTTGAATGGCGCCGCTGATACCCGCAGCGATGTATAGCTCTGGCGCGACGATTTTCCCCGTCTGCCCGACCTGCAAATCATTGGGGGCAAAACCCGAGTCCACCGCGGCACGCGAGGCCCCTACGGCACCACCGAGCTTGTCGGCCACACGCTCGATCAAGGCGAAATGTTCCTTGGATTGCATGCCGCGGCCACCGGAAACAACGACGCGGGCACTCGACAAATCGGGCCTTTCACTGGCCGTCAGTTGTTCGCTCACGAAACGCACGTTGCTTGCGCTTTGCCCGCCCTCCACCGCCACCACTTCGCAACGATGTTCATGGGACAAGGCCTGGGTGAACGCCGAGGCACGAACGGTCAGCAACTTGATCGGGTCAAGGGACTGCACCGTGGCGATGGCATTGCCGGCATAAATGGGACGCTGGAAGGTGTCCGCCGAAACGATGTGGGTGACGTCGGAGAGCATGCCGACATCCAGGCTGGCCGCGACCCGCGGCAACACATTGCGGCCCATGCTGCTGGCGTCGGCAACGACGTGCGTATACCCCTCGGCCACCAGTGAAGTGATCAGCGGTTGGGCATTTTCAGCCAGGGCGTTTTCGAACATCGCACCTTGTGCGAGCAGCACCCGGCCCAGGCCCTGGGTCAGTGCTGCCTGTTGCGCCACTGCCGACGCGTCCGTCCCGCCCATCACCAGCAAATCCGTCTCGGCACCCAGCGCCATGGCGGCGGTCACGGCACTCCACGTACCCGCCGTCAGCTCACCTGCACTGTGCTCGGCGATCACCAATGTGCGCATCAAATCACCCCCGCAACGTTTTTCAGTTTATCCACCAGCTCGGCCACCGAACCGACGTTGATGCCCGCTTTGCGCACCGCAGGCGGGACAACCCCTAACAATCGAGCGTGTTCCTTCACGCTCGCGCCCAAGGTGTCAGCAGCAATGATTTCAAGCGGTTTTTTCTTGGCTTTCATGATGTTCGGCAACGAGGCGTAGCGCGGTTGGTTCAGGCGCAAATCACAGGTCACCACGGCCGGCATGGCGAGGGCGAGCACCTGGCTGCCACCGTCGACCTCACGCTCGACCACCCATTGCCCGTCGTCGTGATTGATTGCCGAGGCGTAAGTGGCCTGACCGCTGCCAATCAGCTGCGCGACCATTTGCCCGACCTGGTTGTTCTCCTGGTCGATCGCCTGTTTGCCGAACAGGATCAGTTGCGGCTTTTCCTGATCGATCACTTTGCTCAGGTACTTGGCGACGTTGAGCGGCTCGAGCAGCTCACTCGTCTCGACCAGCAGCGCCCGGTCCGCGCCGAGTGCCAATGCCGTGCGCAGTTGCTCCTGGGCGGCCGAAGTGCCCACCGAGACCACCACCACTTCGGATACCAGCCCCTTCTCCTTGAGGCGAATCGCCTCTTCCACCGCGATTTCGCAGAACGGATTCAAGGCCATCTTCACGCCATTGAGCTCGACGGCTGAACCGTCGGCTTTCACCCGGACTTTCACATTCGGATCGATGGCGCGTTTTACCGCAACGAGCACTTTCATAGTTCTTTGCATAGCCCCCTTGCACTCTGGATCGATGCGGGATGACCGACCGGATACGCCGGATCCCCCCTGTTTCGACTGGATGGTAATCCTGGTTTTTCCACCACGCAAGAAAAATGTACACCTGTGTCTCAATCGTTGACACACATGAACATTCGACATACCGTTATGTCAAACCAAGCCTGATGTTCTGTTCCCGGAGCGCAACACCATGTCCAGCGATCCTCTGCTGCAGCCCTATAAGATCAAACACCTGACCCTCAAGAACCGGATCATGACCACCTCCCATGAGCCCGCTTATCCTGTCGACGGCATGCCGAAGGATCTGTACCGCGCCTACCACGTTGAACGTGCCAAGGCTGGTGTGGCGCTGACCATGACGGCGGGCTCCGCCGCCGTTTCCCGGGACAGCCCGCCGGTGTTCAACAACGTGCTGGCGTACAAGGATGAAGTGGTCAAATGGATGAAGGACCTGACCGACGAATGCCACGAACACGGCGCGGCGGTGATGATCCAGCTGACCCACCTGGGACGGCGCACACGCTGGGACAAGGCCGACTGGCTCCCGGTCGTCTCGCCTTCCCATCGTCGCGAAGCGTCCCACCGGGCCTTCCCGAAAAAGATGGAAGAATGGGACATCGACCGGATCATCAAGGATTACGTGGACGCCGCCGAGCGCATGAAGGCCGCCGGTCTCGATGGGTTGGAATTGCAGGCCTACGGGCACCTCATGGATCAGTTCTGGTCGCCACTGACCAACGATCTCGACGGGCCCTACGGTGGTTCGCTGGAAAACCGGATGCGCTTCACTTTTGATGTGTTACGCGGCATTCGCCAGCGTTGTGGCGAGGATTTCCTGCTCGGGGTGCGCTACACCGGCGATGAAGACCTGCCCGGCGGCTTCGGTGCCAGCGATGGCCTGCAGATCTCCCACATGCTCAAGGACAGTGGGCTGGTGGACTTCCTCAACGTCGTTCGCGGACACATCGATACCGATGCCGGCCTCACCGACGTGATTCCGATCCAGGGCATGCGCAACTCGCCGCACCTGGATTTCGCCGGCGAGATTCGTTCGGCCACCGGTTTCCCGACGTTCCATGCTGCCAAGATCCCGGACGTCGCCACGGCGCGACACGCCATCGCCTCCGGCAAGGTGGACATGATCGGCATGACACGCGCGCACATGACCGACCCGCACATCGTGCGCAAGATCATCGAAAAGCGTGAAGAAGAAATCCGTCCCTGCGTCGGCGCCAACTATTGCCTGGACCGCATCTATCAGGGCGGAGCTGCGTATTGCATCCACAACGCCGCCACTGGCCGCGAAACCACCATGCCCCACGAAATCCCCAAGGCGGCTGTCAAGCGCAAGGTGGTGGTGATCGGCACCGGCCCGGCGGGCCTGGAGGCGGCACGGGTGGCCGGCGAACGTGGCCACGACGTCACGGTGTTCGAAGTGGCGGATCAGCCCGGTGGGCAGATCCGCCTGACTGCCCAGAGCGAGCGTCGCCGCGAAATGATCAGCATCATCGACTGGCGCATGGCGCAATGCGAACGGCTGGGCGTGAAGTTCCATTTCAACACCTGGGCCGAAGCCGAGACCGTCATGGCCGAGGCGCCGGACGTGGTGATCGTCGCCACCGGCGGTTTGCCCCATACCGAGGTGCTCAAGCACGGCAATGAACTGGTGGTGTCGACCTGGGACATCATTTCCGGCGACGTCAAGCCCGGCCAGAACGTGCTGATCTTCGACGACGCCGGCGACCATGCGGCGTTGCAGGCGGCCGAGGTCATCGCCAACAGCGGTGCAAAACTGGAGATCGTCACGCCGGACCGGTCGTTTGCGCCGGAGGTGATGGCGATGAACCTGGTGCCTTACATGCGCAGCCTGCAAGACCTGAACGTCACCTTCACGGTCACCTATCGGGTCGACTCCGTGGAGAAGCGCGACGGTCAGTTGGTGGCCAACTTCGGCAGCGATTACGGCCAGGTGCACAAGCAGCGCGTGGTCGATCAGGTGGTGGTCAACCACGGCACCCTGCCCCTGGACGATTTGTACTTCGAACTGCGCTCACATTCGAGCAATAACGGCGCGGTGGAACAACACGATCTGATCGCCGGTAAAACCCAGAATATCGTGACCAACCCGCAGGGCCGTTTCCAGTTGTTCCGGATCGGCGACGCGGTGTCGGCGCGCAATACCCACGCGGCCATCTACGATGCGCTGCGGCTGGTCAAGGACATCTGAAGTCATGCCCCTGATCCTGGATCAGGGGCCATTTTTCCTATTCGACACGAGGCTCTTCCATGTCAGCACAGACCTTGAAATCAAGGGCTGCGGTCGCATTCGCGCCCAATGAACCGTTGCGGTTGGTCACCATTGATGTAGCGCCGCCCAAGGCCGGTGAAGTCCGGGTTCGCATCATCGCCACTGGCGTTTGCCATACCGACGCTTTCACCCTTTCGGGCAGCGATCCCGAAGGCATTTTCCCCACGGTGCTGGGGCATGAAGGTGGTGGTGTCGTCGAGTCCATCGGCGAAGGCGTGACGTCGCTGCAAGTCGGCGACCATGTGATCCCGCTCTACACCGCTGAATGTCGGCAGTGCAAATTCTGCCTATCCGGCAAGACCAACCTCTGCCAGGCCGTCAGGGCCACCCAGGGCAAAGGCTTGATGCCCGATGGCACCTCGCGTTTTTCCTATGAAGGCCAACCGCTGTTCCATTACATGGGCTGCTCGACTTTTTCCGAATACACGGTGCTGCCGGAAATTTCCCTGGCGAAGATTTCAAAAGACGCGCCGCTGGATCAGGTTTGCCTGCTCGGCTGCGGGGTGACCACGGGGATTGGCGCGGTACTCAACACGGCAAATGTCGAAGCGGGTGCCAGCGTGGCGATCTTCGGGTTGGGCGGTATCGGCCTGGCCGCGATCATCGGCGCAAAAATGGCCAATGCCGGACGCATCCTGGCCATCGATATCAACCCAGCCAAGCGCGACGTTGCCCTGTCATTGGGCGCAACGGACTTCATCAACCCCAAGGACGATGACCGCCCCATCCAGGACGTCATCGTCGAACTCACCGACGGTGGCGTGGATTACTCCTTCGAATGCGTCGGCAATGTGCAACTGATGCGCGCGGCGCTGGAGTGCTGCCACAAGGGTTGGGGCGAGTCGATCATCATCGGTGTGGCCGGTGCCGGCCAGGAAATCAGCACCCGCCCGTTCCAGCTTGTCACCGGTCGCGTATGGCGCGGCAGCGCCTTCGGCGGCGTGAAGGGCCGCACCGAGCTCCCCAGTTATGTAGAGAAGGCCAGCCGCGGGGAAATCCCGCTGGAAACCTTCATCACCCACAACATGCCCCTGGACAAGATCAACGACGCCTTCGAGTTGATGCTCAGCGGGCAAAGCATTCGCACCGTCATTCATTTCTGAGCGCCGGTCGATCGTCCAACTACCCATAGAAAGGAAACCAAGATGTCTGTTTTTACCCATGTCACCGTCGGCACCAACAACCTGGCAAAAGCACGTGCGTTTTATGATGCCACCTTGAAAGAGATCGGCCTCAAGCGTGTTGCCGATCTCAACGAGGCCGGTTCCATCTGGGGCGTCGATAAGCCTTCGTTCTTTGTACTCAACCCGGCCAATGGCAGTCCGGCGACCATTGGTAACGGTGTTACGGTGAGCTTCGAGGCACCGAACCGTGCTGCGGTTCTGGCGTTCCATACGGCTGCATTGGCGAACGGTGGCGTATGTGAAGGCCTGCCAGGCCCGCGTGGCTGGGCGGACAATGCCTATGCGGCTTATGCTCGGGATCTGGATGGGAACAAGCTGGCGGTGTATTGCTTCAAGGCTGAATAGGATTTGAGGTTGGCTTGAGGAAAACGGCGCCTTTCGTTTTTTGGAGGAGTGCCGTTTTTTATCTGGGGGTGGGGTTGCTCGCGAAAGCGGTGTCACAGTCAATGAATATGTTGGATGTGCTGGCCTCTTCGCGAGCAAGCCCGCTTGTGTCTTGCGCTGCGATTAGACTGAAGGTGAGAGCGGTGGGCGGCAAGCTGAACGCCCGAAGTGCTTAAAGCACGTGTGGGAGCCCATGCTGCCACTCACCTCTCCACT
>NZ_JAHBCZ010000018.1:0-80493 GCF_019956035.1 Pseudomonas sp. A-RE-22 | reverse complement strand
CATTTGTGTTCGCCGCCAGTTCCGATTCGCGGCCGGGAGCGACGGACCAGATCCTCGATTTCGTCAGCGGCCTGGACAAGATCGACCTGACCGGTATCACCAAGGGCGCGGGCCTGCACTTCGTGAGCGCGTTCACCGGGGCGGCGGGCGATGCGGTGTTGGCGACATCGGCTGGCAACAGCCTGCTGTCGGTGGACTTCTCCGGGCACGGCGTGGCTGACTTCCTGGTCAGCACCGTTGGCCAGGCAGCGGTCTCGGATATCGTGGCCTGATGTCCAGTCCCGCGGGGGCGGCTGCCCCTGCGGGACGCCGGCCAGGATGAAAAAAATGCGTAGAAAATTCATGCCCAGTAGCGTTCAGGCAACCGCCGGGTTGCTCGCTACGCTGATGATGTTTTGTGGAGAAGTCGCCATGGCGCGCAGTCTGTTGTTAGCAGAACCCTCGCAGTTGGCCGGTCAGTGGCAGGCTGTCTTGTCGAGCCCGCAGGACAATGCGCAAACCCAGGCGATGCAGGACAAACCGTCCAACAGTTGCCTCGTCGAACTCAAGGTGGACCAGACCCTGGGCGGGCAAACCGATTGCCTGGGCCAATGGTTGGGGGATGAACCGGTTCGTTGGTTCACCGAACCCGACGGACTTTCCCTGATCGGCAAACAAGACTCCAGGACTCACTTGGGGCTGCGTCAGGGAGATCATTATCAAATGACCTTGAAGTCCGGTTTGATACTCAGGCTTGAGCGGAATAAATCCCAGAGTGCTCATTAACGAGTGAGTACAGTTGAGCCTCGATCTAAGTGCGTTTGTTCAAACAGGCGTGCGTTTCGGTGTGGACCGAATTGAAAAACAAAGATTGGTAAGTTGAATAACGGGCCCGTTCGCGGGCAAGCCAACTGCAAGGAAGATCATGAATAGGGTAAGGAGCGTTGCCGCGGCGCCGCTGTTTAAAGCGCTGGGCGATTATAAAAATATTCTGATCAGTGTTGGATGTTTTACCGCGCTGATTAATGTCCTGATGCTCGCACCTTCGATTTATATGCTCCAAGTGTATGACCGCGGGTTGTCATCACAGAACGAGACCACGCTGGCGATGTTGTCATTGATGGTCGTCGGCTTCTTCGTATTCATCGGGCTGCTGGAGATGGTCCGCAGCTTCGTGGTCATCCGCATCGGCAGCCAGTTGGAGAGACGCTTCAATCTCCAGGTGTACAAGGCCGCGTTCGAGCGCAATCTGCGCCAGGGTGAAGGCAACGCCGGGCAATCCCTGGGCGACCTCACGCATATTCGCCAATTCCTCACCGGGCCGGCGCTGTTCGCTTTCTTCGACGCGCCGTGGTTTCCCATCTATCTGCTGGTGATCTACCTGTTCAACGTGTGGCTCGGCGTGTTTGCCTCCATCGGCACGCTGCTGCTGATCGGCCTGGCCTGTCTGAACGAGGCCATGACCAAAAGAGCCTTGGGGCAGGCCAGCGTCTACTCGCAACAATCCACTCAACTGGCTACCAGCCATTTGCACAACGCCGAGACGATCCAGGCCATGGGCATGCTCGGAGCGCTGCGCAGCCGCTGGTTCACCGTGCACTCACGGTTTCTCGGCTTGCAGAACCAGGCCAGCGACACCGGCGCGGTCATCAGCTCCCTGAGCAAGACCCTGCGCCTGTGCCTGCAATCGCTGGTGTTGGGCTTGGGCGCACTGCTGGTGATCAAGGGCGACATGACCGCCGGGATGATGATTGCCGGCTCGATCCTGATGGGACGGGTATTGAGCCCCATCGACCAGTTGATCGCCGTGTGGAAGCAGTGGAGCGGCGCCAAGCTGGCTTATCGGCGTCTCGACGCGCTGTTGCAGGCATTTGCGCCCCAGGATGACGGCATGACGCTGCCAGCACCCAAGGGCCAGGTGAGCTTCGAGCAAGTGAGCGGAGGGCCACCAGGGCAACGCAACGCGACGCTGCAGCAGGTCAGCTTCAGCTTGGCTGCCGGGGAAGTGCTCGGCGTGCTGGGGGCGTCCGGCTCCGGCAAGTCCACCCTGGCCCGAGTCCTGGTGGGTGTGTGGCCGACCTTCGCGGGTACGGTGCGCCTCGACGGGGCCGACATTCATCGCTGGAATCGCGAGCAACTCGGCCCGCACATCGGCTATCTGCCCCAGGACATCGAGCTGTTCAGCGGCAATATTGCCGAGAACATCTCCCGGTTTCGCCAAGCCGATCCGCAAAAAGTCGTTGCCGCCGCGCAGCAGGCCGGGGTCCATGAGTTGATCCTGCGCCTGCCCCAGGGCTATGACACGGTGCTGGGGGAGGACGGCGGTGGTTTGTCCGGCGGGCAGAAACAACGGGTTGCGCTGGCCCGGGCGATGTACGACCGGCCGAGCCTGGTGGTGCTCGACGAACCCAACTCCAACCTCGACACGGTTGGCGAAGCGGCGCTCGCCAGTGCCATCGCGCAGATGAAGACCCAGGGCACCAGTGTCGTGCTGGTCACTCATCGTTCCTCGGCACTGGCCCAGGCCGACAAGTTGCTGGTGCTCGACGAAGGCCGGCTACAAGCCTTCGGCCCAAGCCAGCAAGTGTTGCGGGCGCTTTCCGGCCAGTCGGGCCAACAGGACAACGCGCCGCGCAGCTCACCGCCGAACAGTCCCCAGACGGCCCCCAACGGACTGAGCATGAGTCGCCAGTACCAGGCTGCCAGCAAACCGGGTGGCACATGAGCAAGGAACTCGACATGAATCTCGAACATTCTCAGGACGTTGAGCACCCGGAGCGCGACGCCCGCTTCTTCACCCGCATGGGCTGGGCGCTGGCGCTTGTTGGCGCGGGCAGTTTTTTTACCTGGGCCAGCCTGGCGCCGCTGGACCAGGGCATCCCCGTGCAAGGCACCGTGGTGGTTTCAGGCAAGCGCAAGGCGGTGCAATCGATGAGCAGCGGTGTGGTCAGCCGGATCCTGGTGCGCGAAGGCGAAGTGGTGAAGCAGGGTCAGCCGCTGTTCCGCCTGGACCAGACCCAGGCCGCCGCCGACGTGCAATCGCTGCAGGCGCAGTACCGGATGACCTGGGCGAGCCTGGCGCGCTGGCAAAGCGAGCGAGACAACCTGTTGCAGGTGAGTTTCCCGGCTGAGCTGAGTCGCGATCCCGACCCACGCCTGGCCCTTGTGCTTGAAGGCCAGCGGCAACTGTTCAGCAGCCGCCGCGAAGCCTTCGCCCGGGAGCAGGCTGCGTTGCGCGCCAACATCGAGGGTGCGGCGGCGCAATTGGCGGGCATGCGTCGGGCCCGCAGCGACCTGACCGCCCAAGCCGAATCCCTGCGCCTGCAACTGGGCAACCTGCAACCCTTGGCCGACAACGGCTACATCCCGCGCAACCGATTGCTGGACTATCAACGCCAACTGTCGCAAGTGCAGCAGGAACTCGCGCAGAACAGCGGCGAAAGCGGGCGAGTGGAGCAGGGGATCGTCGAGTCGCGCCTGAAGCTGCAGCAGCATCACGAGGAATACCAGAAAGAGGTGCGCAGCCAATTGGCCGATGTCCAGCTCAAGAGCGAAACCCTGCAACAGCAATTGAAATCCGCCGGCTTCGAGCTGCAACACAGCGAAATCCTCGCCACCGCCGATGGCATCGCCGTCAACCTGGGGGTGCATACCGAGGGCGCGGTGGTGCGCCAGGGCGACACCTTGTTGGAAATCGTCCCCCAAGGCACGCGGTTGGAGGTGGAAGGGCATTTGCCGGTGCACCTGATCGACAAGGTCGGCCCGCATTTGCCGGTGGACATCCTGTTTACCGCCTTCAACCAGAACCGCACGCCAAGGGTGCCGGGGGACGTCAGTTTGATTTCCGCCGACCAGATGCTCGATGAGAAGACCGGCGCGCCGTATTACGTCCTACGCAGCAGCGTCAGCGACGTGGCGATGGACAAGCTCAACGGCCTGGTGATCAAGCCCGGCATGCCGGCCGAGATGTTCGTGCGCACGGGCGAGCGCTCGTTGCTCAACTACCTGTTCAAACCGCTGCTCGACCGAGCCGGCTCTGCGTTGACCGAAGAATAAGGATGTCCGGCGGTATGAAGCGTTTCTATTGGCTGGCCGTGCTGGCCGTTTCCGTGTGCAACAACGCCTGGGCCATGGGGCCCTTCGAGTTCTACGAGCAGGCCCTGCGCAATGACCCGGTCTACCTGGGCGCGATCAAGGAGCGCGATGCGGGCCTGGAAAATCGCGCCATTGGCCGCGCCGGGCTGTTGCCGCACCTGGGCTACAGCTACAACAAAGGTCGCAACCAATCCAAGGTCACGTACCTCAACGATCACGGCGCCAGTCAGCATGACGATCGCAACTACAGCAGCTACGGCTCCAGCCTGACACTGCAACAACCGCTGCTGGACTACGAGGCGTACGCGGCCTACCGAAAAGGCGTGGCCCAGGCGCTGTTCGCCGACGAAAGTTTTCGTGGCAAGAGCCAGGAGTTGTTGGTGCGGGTGCTGAGTTATTACACCCAGGCGCTGTTCGCCCAGGACCAGATTGACATTGCCCTGGCCAAGAAAAAGGCGTTCGAGCAGCAATTCCACCAGAACGAGCATCTGTTTCGCCAGGGCGAAGGTACGCGCACCGACATCCTCGAGGCGCAGGCGCGCTATGAATTGGCAATCGCCGAAGAGATCGAGGCGCGCGATGAGCAGGACGCCGCCTTGCGTGAGCTGGGCTCGCTGATTGGCGTCCCGGCCCTGGATATCGGCGACCTGGCGCCGCTGCACGACACCTTCCAGACCTTTGCCTTGCAGCCGGCCAGTTTCGACACCTGGCACGAGTTGGCGGTGAGCAATAACCCCAACCTGGCGTCCCAGCGCCAAGCGGTGGACGTGGCGCGTTTCGAGGTGGAGCGCAACCGCGCCGGGCACCTGCCCAAGGTCAGCGCCTACGCGACGATGCGCCAGAACGAATCGGAAAGTGGCAACACCTACAACCAGCGCTACGACACCAACACCATCGGCCTGGAAGTCAGTGTGCCGCTGTACGCCGGTGGCGGGGTCTCGGCGTCGACCCGCCAGGCCAGCCGCAATATGGAACAGGCCGAATACGAGCTGGATGCCAAGACCCGCGAGACGCTGATCGAATTGCGCCGCCAGTTCAGCGCCTGCGTGTCCGGGGTGAACAAACTGCGCGCTTATCAGAAGGCCCTGAGCTCCGCTGAAGCACTGGTGGTCTCGACCCGGCAAAGCATCCTTGGCGGCGAGCGGGTCAACCTCGACGCACTCAATGCCGAGCAACAGCTCTACACCACCCGCCGCGACCTGGCCCAGGCCCGTTACGACTACCTCATGGCCTGGACCAAGCTGCATTACTACGCCGGCACCCTCGGCCCGCAGGACCTGGCGAAGGTGGATGAGGCGTTTGTGTCCCGGGCGCCAATTCAATGATCGGCGCTTTGTCTTTGTGGCGAGGGGATTTATCTGTGGGAGCAAAGCTTGCTCGCGATGCAGGCGCCTCGGTTCCAGAGATACCGCGTTGTTTTTATCGCGGGCAAGCCTTGCTCCCACAGATAAATCCCCTCGCCACAGAAGGTATTTTCAGCAATTCATAAAACGCTACTAAGGATGGTTCGTGATGAAAGTCGATAACAAAAAACAGCCCGGACAGACGGGCCACGTGTTTCTGCTCAGGGCCCTCAACCGCGCCGTGCTCTGCGCCCTGGCGACCTTGGGCACGGCCCAGGCGGCGCCTTATGTCGAGAGCGGCAGGGCGGGCAACCCGGACAGCTGGCGCAGCAGCGAATTCAACGCCGAATGGGGGCTGGGAGCCATCAACGCGCAACAGGCCTACGCCGCCGGGTATACCGGCAAGGGCGTCAAGCTGGGGATCTTCGACCAGCCGGTCTACGCGGCGCACCCAGAGTTCTCCGGCACCGGCAAAGTCGTGACGCTGGTCACCAGCGGCATCCGTGAGTACACCGACCCCTACATCCCGGTGAAGGCCGGTGATGCGTTCCGCTACGACGGTTCACCCACTGTGGGCTCCGATGGCAAGCTGGGTTCCCACGGCACCCATGTCGGCGGGATAGCTGCCGGCAGTCGCGATGGCAGCCCGATGCACGGTGTGGCGTACAATGCGCAGATCATCAGCGCCGACAACGGCGACCCGGGCCCCGAGGATGGCATCATCCTGGGCAACGATGGCGCGGTGTACAAGGCGGGTTGGGACGCGTTGATCGCCAGCGGCGCACGCATCATCAACAACAGCTGGGGCATCGGCATCACCGATCGTTTCGACCTGGGCGGCCGCGATCCGGCGTTCCCGCACTTCACCGTGCAGGACGCGCAACTGCAATTCGATCAGATCAAGCCGCTGCTGGGCACCAAGCCCGGCGGCGCCTACGAGGGCGCCATCGCCGCGGCCCGCAGCGGGATCGTGACGATCTTCGCCGCCGGCAACGACTACAACCTCAATAACCCCGACGCCATCGCGGGCCTGGCGTATTTCGTGCCGGACATCGCGCCGAACTGGCTCACCGTGGCGGCGCTGCAAATCAACCCCGACACCGCCAGCGCCGATCCGTACACCATCAGCACCTTCTCGTCGCGCTGCGGCTACACCGCCAGTTTCTGTGTGTCGGCCCCGGGCACACGGGTCTACAGCGCCGTGATTGGCGGCACCAGTGCCGACGACCTGACCGTCGGCTACGCCAACAAGAGCGGCACCTCCATGGCCGCGCCCCATGTTGCCGGCAGCGTGGCGGTGTTGATGGAGCGTTTCCCGTACATGACCGGCGCCCAGGTCGCCAGCGTGCTGCGCACCACCGCTACCGACATGGGCGCGCCGGGCGTCGATGCGTTGTACGGCTGGGGCATGATCAACCTGGGCAAGGCCATCGACGGTCCATCGATGCTGGTGACCGAGCAGGACATTCCCGAGGAATTTCGCATCGAGGGCGCCTACGGCTCCGGTCAGTTCGTGGTGGACCTGCCGGGCATTGGCGCGATCATCGATGCCGGCAAATCCACGGAGCGAGTGTGCAGTGGCATCCAATGCGGCCTGGACGTTTGGCGCAACGACATCGCCGGTCACGGCGGGCTGACCAAGGAGGGCATCGGCACCCTGGTGCTCACCGGCGCAAACACCTACAGGGGACCAACCCTGGTCAATCAAGGACGACTGGCAGTCAATGGCTCGCTGGCGTCGGCCGTTACCGTCAATGACGGCGGCATCCTCGGTGGCAACGGGCGCATCGCCAGCCTGACCGCCAACCACGGCGGCAGCGTGGCGCCCGGTAACTCCATCGGCACGTTGCAAGTGGCCGGCGACGTGACGTTCCAGTCCGGTTCGAACTACGCGGTGGAAGTCTCGCCCACTTCCAGCGACCTGATCGTGGCCGGCGGCAAGGCCTCCATTGACGGGGCGACGGTGTCGCTGTCCCTGGAAAACAACCCGACGCTGCTGACGGCCGGCGACGTGAAAAGCCTGCTGGGCAGGCAGTTCAATATCTTGCAGGCCGTCGATGGTATTGACGGGCGCTTCGCTGAAGTCTTGCCCAACTATGCGTTTCTGGGGGGCGACCTGGCGTACAGCGCCAGTGGCATTCAACTGGCGGTCGAGCGTAACGACGCGTCATTTGCCAGCCTCGGCCTGACGCCTAACCAGCGTTCCGTCGCCTCGGCCGCCGAACAATTGGGCGCGGGCAACGGACTCTACGAAGCCGTGCTGCTTTCGGCCAGCGCCGCCGTGGCGCAACAGGCATTCCAGCAACTGTCTGGTGAAATCCATCCGGCCATTGGCACGCTGCTGATCAACGACAGCCGTCAATTGCGCGACGCCGTGGGGGATCGCCTGCGCCAGGACGCACTGTACGACGCCGGTATGCCGACCGATGCCAGCAGCAATGCCTGGTTCAAGGTGCTGGGCGCTTGGGGCAAGAACGATGGTGGACATGATCACGCCAGTACGACCAGCTCCATCGGCGGGCTGCTGGCCGGTGTCGACGGCCTGATCAGCGACCAGACGCGACTGGGCTTCGTCACCGGCTACAGCGACAGTTCGTTGAGCATGGGCGACGGCACCCACTCTTCGGCCAAGGCCGACAGCTATCACCTGGGCGTCTATCTGGGACATGAGATCGACGCGCTGCGCCTGACCGTCGGCGGCGCCCACAGCTGGCATCGCATCGACGTCAAGCGGGACCTGCAATGGGGTGACGTCAGCGGCCGAGAGAAAACCAAGCGCGATGCCCGGACCGCCCAGCTCTTCACCGAAGCGGCGTATCGCCTCGACTTGCAACCGGTCGCCCTGGAGCCGTTTGCCAACCTGGCCTATGTGCACCTGGACAGCGACAGCTTCCATGAGAAAGGCGACAACGCAGCCCTGCACGCTGGCGACGACCATCGCGATGCCGTGCTCTCGACCCTGGGCGTGCGGGCCAGCCACACCCTGGCCCTGTCGGATAAACAACAACTGCAGCTGTCCGGCTCCCTCGGCTGGCAGCACAACCTGAGCAGCACCACGTCCGAACAGGATCTGGCATTTGCCGACAGCAGCACTTTCGCGGTGCAGAGCGTGTCCATGGACCGCAACGCTGCTGTGATCGGCGCCCGTGCCGGACTCGCGGTCGCCAAGGATGTGCGGGTCAACCTCGATTACAACGGCCTGCTCGGCTCCCGGGATAAATCCCATGGCGTGGGCTTGACGCTGGATTGGCAGTTCTGACCAGGAGCAAGGAAGTCTTGCCACCCGGTTCCCGCATTCCAACAACAAAAGAGAGCAACAACCATGGGTATCTACGACTACAAGAACCTCGGCACTACCGAGTCCAAGGCACTGGTCAGCGACGCAATGGCGATCATGCTGTATTCCTACCACAACCTCGACAACGGCTTTGCCGCCGGTTACCAGCACAACGGCTTCGGTGCCGGCCTGCCGGCGACCCTGGTGACTGCGCTGCTGGGCGGCACCGATTCCCAAGGGGTGATTCCCGGCGTGCCGTGGAATCCCGACTCGGAAAAACTGGCCCTGGAGGCGGTACAGAAGGCCGGCTGGACGCCCATCAGCGCCGATCAACTGGGTTACGCCGGCAAGGTGGATGGCCGCGGGACGTTTTTTGGTGAAAAGGCCGGCTACACCACCGCGCAGGTAGAGATCCTCGGCAAGTACGACGCAGAGGGTCACTTGCAGGAAATCGGCGTGTCGTTTCGCGGCACCAGTGGCCCTCGGGAAAACCTGATTGGCGATTCCATCGGCGACGTGATCAACGACCTGATGGCCGCGCTGGGGCCCAAGGATTATGCGAAGAACTACGTCGGCGAAGCCTTTGGCAACCTGCTGGGGGACGTCGCGAAGTTTGCCCAGGCCCATGGCCTGACGGGCAACGACGTGCTGGTCAGCGGCCACAGCCTGGGTGGGCTGGCGGTCAACAGCCTGGCGGACTTGAGCGCGAGCAAATGGTCAGGGTTCTACTCCAGTGCCAACTACATCGCCTACGCCTCGCCAACCCAGAGCAGTACCGACAAGGTCTTGAACATCGGTTACGAGAACGATCCGGTGTTCCGCGCCCTGGACGGCTCGACGTTCAACCTCGCGTCGGTGGGTGTGCACGATGGGCAACAGGAATCGGCCACCAACAACATCGTCAGCTTCAACGACCACTACGCTTCGACTGCATGGAACGTGTTGCCGTTTTCCATTCTCAACATCCCCACCTGGATTTCCCATCTGCCTACCGGCTATGGCGATGGCATGGGCCGGATCATGGGCTCGGTGTTCTACGACCTCACCGAAAAAGACTCCACCATCATCGTCGCCAACCTCTCGGACCCTGCGCGCGCCAATACCTGGGTGCAAGACCTCAACCGCAATGCTGAAACCCACACCGGCAGCACGTTCATCATCGGCAGCGACAGCAATGACCTGATCCAGGGCGGCCAGGGCAACGACTACCTGGAAGGCCGCGCCGGCAACGACACCTTTCGCGATGGCGGTGGCTACAACGTGATCCTGGGCGGGCAGGGCAGCAACAGCCTGCAACTGCAGCAGTCGGTGAAGGATTTCAGTTTCGCCCACGATGGGGCCGGGACGCTGTATATGCGCGACGCCCATGGCGCGATCAGCATCACCCGCGACATCGGCACGTTGGTCAGTAAGGAGTCCGGGTTGTTCTGGGGGCTGCTCAAGGATGAAGTGAGCCACAGTGTCACCGCCAATGGCCTGGTGGCCGGTGCCAACCTGACGGCGTATGCCTCTTCGATCAAGGGCAGCGCAGCCAACGACACTCTGGTGGCGGGAGCGAAGGGGGACTGGCTGTTCGGCCAGGACGGCAACGATGTGCTGGTGGGCGGCGCGGGTAACGACACCTTCGTCGGTGGTGCGGGCAATGACCAGATGCAAGCGGGAGGCGGCAATGACACCTTCCTCTTCAACGGCACCTTCGGCCAGGACCGGATCAGCGGCTACGACGCGGAGGACAAGCTGGTTTTCCTCGGCGTACCAGGTGCCGGGGCAGGTCATGACTACAGCCAGTACCTGTCACAAGTGGGCAATGACACGCTGCTCAAGGTCGGCGACAGTTCCGTGACCCTGGTGGGCGTAGGTCTCGGTCAGGTGGGGGGCGAAGGGATCGTGTTCGCCTGATATCGCCACCGCGAGCAGGCTCGCTCCCACAGTGGGTCACAGGTGTGTACTGGATTTGTGTTCACCACCGAGCCTTTGTGGGAGCGAGCCTGCTCGCGATGGCGATGCAGCAGGCCAGTCACGGGTTAATCAGTCTTCCTTGCGAATGGTGGCCACATCATCGGCGCGGACCCGGACTTTCCTGCCGGAAATATCCTCGAACTCGTAGAAACCGTCAGCGGTGCGGGTATTGGGGGTGTCCTTGGTCAAATACTGGGTACCGTTCTGCAAGGTCACCACGGTTGGCGACGCGCAGCCAGCCAGAGCCAGAAATGCCACGGCAACCATGGGCAGGCCCAGAAACCTGATGTTCATAACCATAACCTCTCAATCAAAAGGACACGGAGCAGCTGATTCGACCGCGCCATCACGTTAGTCAACCGCCATTGGTCTCGCTTGCCGTAGGAAAGTTCATCGCTGGCTGAAGGATTTCACCTTAAATATAGGAGACCGTTCATCTTTTGCTGTTGCCTGGCTGGTTTACAGCTGTTATCTGTATGCATAACCAGTATCCGATATCCTTGGCGTTCTTTCCGTGGCAGTCCGTTCCCTCGACGATCCGTTTTACTACCTGAACAACTTCCAGCAGGTGCTCGCTTGGTTGACGCAGCGTTATGCCGATGTGCTCAGCACTGACGAGCAGCGTTTCATCGAGCACTTCGCCGCGCTGCCGCGTGGTGCCCAGGGCTTGCTGGTGCGGATGGTGATGCGCAAGGGGCTTCGGTTTCGCCATAGCAAGCTGCACTACCCGGAAATTGGCGACATCGGCGCCGCGGTCGCGCCACTGCTGGCGCTGGGTTGGGTCGAGAAAGAGGCCCCCATCGGGCTTGCCGAACTGTTCGAGGTGCTGCTCAAGCCGGAAATCCTCCTGTGCCTGGGTCACCTGATCGAACAGCCCAAGGCGAAAAAGACCGAATGGCTCCAGGCCTTGGACGAGCGCCTCAACCAGTCCCAGCCGTTCCGTGCCTGGTGCCCGCAGCTGGACGACAGGCTGTACAGCCTGACGATCATGAATCTGTGTGACCGGCTGCGGTTGATGTTTTTCGGCAACCTTTACCAGGATTGGTCGGAATTCGTCCTGTCGGACCTGGGCATCTTCACCTACGAAACCGTCGAGTTCAGTGCCGAGTCACGGGGGTTGCGCAGCCGCGAGGACGTCGATGCCTGCCTGTTCCTGCACGACTGCCAGCAGCGCTTCGAAGCTGGCGAGTCCCTGGAAGAGATCGTCGCCCAGGTCAACGAGCTGTCCCTGGACAATCCGTGGCTGGAGCGGCGCCGAGGCAAGTTGTTGTTCCAGATTGGCCAGCACGGCGAACGCATCGGTGACTTCGCCTTGGCCTTGGGCATCTATCGCGATTGCGCTTACCCGGGGGCGCGGTTGCGGATGGTCCGGGTGCTGGAACGCATCGGCGAATACGCCCTGGCCCTTGAACTGGGCGAGGTGGCGATGCAGGCACCGCAAAGTGCCGCCGAAACCCAGGCCTTGCTGCGGATCGTGCCCCGTCTTCGGCGCAAGTTGGGCGGGCCGCCGGTGCCACGGAGCCTGGCCCGGGAAGTGGAGCGCCTGGAACTGCAACTGCCGCGCGTCGATCCGACCTTGTCGGTGGAGTACCACGTCCAGGCCCACCTGCACGACGAAACCGCGCCAGTGCATTACGTCGAGAACAGCCTGATCAATTCGCTGTTCGGCCTGCTGTGCTGGCCGGCGATCTTCGCGCCGTTGCCGGGCGCGTTTTTCCACCCGTTCCAACGCGGGCCGGTGGACCTGCTCAACGAAGATTTCCATGCCCGTCGCGCCGAGCTGTTCGCAGCTTGCCTGGCAGAGTTGGACGATGGCCGCTATCGGCAGACCATCGGCCGTCGCTATGCCGAAAAGTGGGGCGTGCAGTCGCCTTTCGTATTCTGGGGCGCGCTGTCCGAGCCCTTGCTGGAGCAAGCCCTCGATTGCCTGCCGGCCGCGCATCTCAAGCACTGGTTTGACCGTCTGCTGCTGGACATCAAGGCCAATCGCGCCGGCATGCCGGACCTGATCCAGTTCTGGCCGCAGCACAAGACCTACCGCATGATCGAAGTCAAAGGCCCTGGCGATCGGCTGCAAGACAACCAGTTGCGCTGGCTGGAGTTCTGCCATGAACACCAGATGCCCGTTGCCGTTTGTTATGTGCAGTGGGCAGAGTCAGCCGTCGCGAGCGAGCTCGCTCCCACATGGGATGAGTCACCACAGATCACCTGTGGGAGCGAGCTTGCTCGCGATGGGGCCGCATGAACCCGGCACCCAGCTACAGCATCGCCGTGCGGGCATTGTGTGAGTTCACCGCCAAGGTGGGTGACCTTGATCTGCGCTTCACGCCGTCGCCCACGGCCCTGGAAGGCATCGCCGGCCATCGCACCGTAGCCTCGCGGCGCAGCGAGGGTTATCAGGCTGAAGTGGCCCTCGAAGGTCATTACCAGACACTGACAGTCAAAGGCCGGGCCGATGGCTACGACCCCGTTCGCCAATGCCTTGAAGAAGTGAAGACCTACCGGGGTGACCTGGCCAAGCAGCCAGCCAATCATCGCCAGCTGCATTGGGCCCAGGCGAAAATCTATGGCGGGTTGATGTGCCAGAAACTGCAATTGCCGCACATCGACGTGGCTCTGGTGTACTTCGACATCGTCAGCGAAAAGGAAACCTGCATCACCCAACGTTTCGAGGCGACACAGCTGCAAGCCTTCTTCGAAGCGCAATGCGCGTTGTTCCTGGCCTGGGCCGAACAGGAAATGGCCCATCGACAGGCGCGCAACCTCGGCGCGCAATCGCTGGTATTTCCCCATGCCGGTTTCAGGCCGGGGCAACGGCACCTGGCCGAATCGGTGTTCAAGGCCGTCAGCACCGGCCGCTGCCTGATGGCCCAGGCGCCCACGGGCATCGGCAAGACCGTCGGTACCTTGTTCCCAGTGCTCAAGGCTTTGGCGCCGCAGCAACTGGACAAGGTGTACTTCCTCACGGCGAAAACCCCAGGGCGCAAGCTGGCCCTGGATGCGGCGCGCGTGATCACCCACGGCGCGTCGTCAATGCCATTGCGGGTGCTGGAAATGATCGCCCGGGACAAGGCCTGCGAACACCCGGACAAGGCCTGCCATGGCGAATCCTGCCCGCTGGCCCGTGGTTTCTACGACCGCTTGCCGGGCGCCCGGGCAGCAGCGAGCCAGGTCACGTTGCTCGACCAGGCGGCGTTGCGCGAGATCGCGCTGGCCCATGAGGTCTGCCCGTATTACCTCAGCCAGGAAATGGCCCGCTGGGCCGACGTGGTGGTGGCCGACTACAACTATTACTTCGACTTCAGCGCGTTGCTCTTCGGCCTGGCCCAGGCCAACGGCTGGACTGTCGCGACCTTGGTGGATGAAGCCCATAACCTGGTGGAGCGCGGGCGGCAGATGTACAGCGCGACCCTCGACCAGGCCACGCTGACCAGCGTGCGCAAAACCGCCCCCGAACCGCTGAAGAAATCCCTCGATAGGGTCAATCGCCAGTGGAACGCCTTGCATGCGCCCCAGGTGGCGGCCTATCAGGCTTATGAAAAACTGCCGGAAAAACTGCTCCAGGCCCTGGCCAACTGCACGACGGCTATCGGCGATTACCTCAACGATCATCCCCAGGGCCTGGACAGCGGATTGCAGGCGTTTTACTTCGACGCGTTGCAGTTTGGCCGGGTGGCGGAAACCTTCGACGAGCACTTTCTGTTCGACATCCACAAGCGCGAACTTGGCCGCCAGCGCAGCCTGTCTACGCTGTGCCTGCGCAACGTGGTGCCGGCCGCATTCCTGCGGCCCAGGCTGACGGCGGCCCGCAGCACGGTGCTGTTTTCCGCGACCTTGAGCCCCCGGCACTACTACGCAGATTTGTTGGGGACGCCGGGCGACACGGTATGGATCGACGTGGAATCGCCGTTCAAGGCCGAACAACTGGACGTGCAGGTTGTCAGCCGCATTTCCACCCGTTTTGCCCACCGCCAGGCGTCCCTGGAGCCCATTGCCGCGTTGATGGCTCGCCAGTTCCGTGAGCGCCCGGGCAACTACCTGGCTTTTTTCAGCAGCTTCGATTACTTGCAGCAAGTGGCTGGGCTGTTTGCCGAGCGGTACCCGCAAATTGCGCTTTGGACGCAATCGCGCGGCATGGGCGAAGCCCCCCGGCAGGCGTTTCTCGAGCGGTTCATGGAGCACAGCCAAGGCATTGGCTTTGCGGTGCTGGGTGGCGCGTTCGGCGAGGGCATCGATTTGCCGGGTTCACGCTTGATCGGCGCGTTCATCGCCACCTTGGGGCTGGCGCAGTTCAACCCGGTCAATGAGCAGATAAAACAACGCATGGCCGCGATCTTTGGCGATGGCTACGACTACACCTACTTGTATCCCGGCCTGCAAAAAGTCGTGCAGGCGGCCGGCCGCGTAATCCGCACCCAGCAGGATCGCGGGGTGGTATTGCTGATCGATGACCGGTTTGGCGAGGCCAGGGTGCAGCACTTATTGCCGCGTTGGTGGTCTGTCACTCAGGAAACACACCCCGCCACCTGTGGGAGCGAGCTTGCTCGCGATAGCGGTCTGTCAGTGACATGAAGGCTGGCTGAAACACCGCCATCGCGAGCAAGCTCGCTCCCACAGGCCCCCCCCAGGGCTGGGGTTTGTGAATAGCCTGGGAATAATTTTTCCTGGCGCCAGACTTGTTCCATACTCCGCAAAAGTCCACACGGATGCCCCGGCCAGATGCTTGAGAACGACCCCAAGACCCCACTCATGAACGAGGAACAGCGCTTTCGGCTGCTCATCGACGCTGTGGTCGACTACGCCATCTACATGACCGACCCATCGGGCATCATCACCAGCTGGAACTCTGGCGCCAGGCGTTTCAAGGGCTACGAGGAATCCGAGATCCTGGGCCAGCATTTTTCCCGTTTCTACACCGATCAGGACCGCGCCGCCGGCCTGCCGCAACGGGCGCTGGACACGGCTGTGCAGGAGGGGCGCTTTGAAGGTGAGGGTTGGCGGGTGCGCAAGGACGGTACGCTGTTCTGGTCCCATGTGGTGATCGATCCGATCATCGACAGCCAGAGCGGCACCTTGCTTGGTTTCGCCAAGATCACCCGCGACCTGACCGATCGCAAGATGGCCGAGGAAACCCTCAAGCAAAGCGAGCAGCAGTTCCGCCTGCTGGTGCAAAGCGTCACCGATTACGCCATCTACATGCTCGACCCGCAAGGCCAGGTCACCAACTGGAACCTGGGGGCGCAGCGGATCAAGGGTTACCTACCGGCCGAAGCCATCGGCCAGCATTTCTCGATGTTCTACACCCCCGAAGATCGCGATACCGGCGAACCGCAGCGCGCGTTGAGCATCGCCGCCAGCGAAGGGCGTTTCGAGAAGAAGGGCTGGCGCATGCGCAAGGATGGCACGCGCTTCATGGCCCACGTCGTCATCGATGCGATTCGCAGCGACACCGGCATGCTGTTGGGCTTTGCCAAGATCACCCGCGACATTACCGATGCCACCCAGGCCCAGCAGGCCCTCGAACAGGCCCGCGAGGCGCTGTTCCAATCCCAGAAACTGCAAGCCATCGGCCAGCTCACCGGCGGCATCGCCCATGATTTCAACAACCTGTTGACGGTCATCCTTGGCAACCTGGAGATCGTGCGCAAGCGCATGCCCAACGAGCCGAAACTCACTCAATTGCTGGACAACGCGACCCAGGGCGCGCTGCGCGGGGTTTCGCTGACCCAGCGCATGCTGGCGTTTGCCCGCCGGCAAAAACTGACCTACGAATCGGTCGAGCTGTCGGCCCTGGTGCAGGGTATCAGCGGCCTGCTGCAAAGCTCCCTGGGCCCGTCGATACACATCCAGACCCGTTTCGCCGAGGCGCTGTCGCCGGTGCTGGCCGATGTCAACCAACTGGAACTGGCGATTCTCAACCTGGCGACCAACGCCCGGGACGCCATGCCCCATGGCGGCCAGCTCATGATTACTGCCGATGAGCGGCAAGGGTGTGATGCGGCCCCGGACAAGCCGATGGCTCCCGGGCGCTACATTTGCCTGGCGATTACCGATGAAGGCGAGGGCATGGATGAAGCCACGCTGGCCTCGGCCGTGGACCCGTTTTTCACCACCAAGGGCGTTGGCAAGGGCACGGGCCTGGGGTTGTCCATGGTGCATGGCCTGGCGGAGCAGTTGGGGGGACGTCTGACGCTCAGGAGCCAGAAAGGTGTCGGTACCACCGCGCAGTTGTGGCTACCGGTGGCGAACAACCCGGCACCGGGTAAAGCGTCGATCCAGGAAGCAACACAGCCGGTCGACGAGTTGAAAGTGCTGGTGGTCGATGATGACAGCCTGGTGCTGACCAGCACGCGCCTGCTGATCGAAGACCTCGGGCACCGGGTCCTTTGCGCAGCCTCGGGCGCCCAGGCGCTGGAGTTGCATGAGCGCAACCCGGACATCGACCTGGTGATCACCGACATGGCCATGCCGCAGATGGACGGTGCGCAGCTGGCGAAACTGTTGCGCGACCGCCAACCGACCTTGCCCATCATCCTGGCCACCGGTTATGCCGAACGCCTGGAAGGTTTCGCCACGCAATTGCCTCGGTTGATCAAGCCGTTCAAGCAGATTGACCTGGTGCAGATCATTGGGCAGACGATGAAATAGCCAGGAGCGCAACGTCCGCCTCCTTTGGTGAGGGAGCAGCCGCCTATTCGGTATTCTTCTTGAACCCACGCAAATTCATCGCACACAGGCAAAACTGCAACACGATCAATGCATACGCGTGGGTATGAAGCCCCCAGATCACCCACAGAATATTGCTGGCAATAAAACAACTGAATCCCGCCACCCGGCGTCGCGGTTGACGTGAGCCGATCAACCAGGCGGCCAGCACCGTGACGAGCATCGCTGGCCATTGCACCCATCCAAGATAATCCACACAAGCGTCCTCTTGCCCATATGAACTAGAGACCTTGGCGGTCAGGGAGTGTTTCCTCGGGCGCTTGATGCCCCTGCGGTCCATTGGCTTGAACTTGCCGTGTGCCGGGTTCTTCTAATGAGTCCGAATCATCATCGAGGCTCAGCCTGCGCAATGCCCAGAATACTCACCGGGCCAACCCCGGAAGAAGAACTGACGGAACACAACGCCAAACTGTTCGGCTCGCCCAAGGAACGACTGGATTTCTATCGCCGGGAGATCCAGTACGAGACCAGCATTCTGGCCAACCGAACCGATGCTTACCTCGCCGCGCAATCTTTCCTGGTGATCGCCTTTGCCTCATGCATGGCCAACTTGAACCCGGAATGGGGCAAGTTGTTCACGCTGATCGTGCCGCCATTCCTGGCCTTGCTGGGCTTCTTGAGCTCACTCAATGCCTGGCCGGGCATCAAGGCGGCCTACGAGATCATCGATCATTGGCATTTCAAACAGAGCGAGTTATTGCGCGCCGAACCCTTGATGGGCCTGGCCTACGACGAGTCGCCGCTGTTCAGCGAGCGGGAATCGACGCACAAAGGCTACCGCAAGTCGCTGCTGTTCTCGGTGCGTACGCCATGGATCTTCGCCACCTTCTGGGTGTTGCTGGGGGTGTATTCGGTCTATATCCAGATGGGCGATCCTGGCGGTTGAGACACGCTCGTCTCAGCCCGAATGCTTGCGGCGCTCATACCATGCCAGGGTCGGTTGGGTCGTGACACCATGGACCAGAATGCTCAACGCCACCACCGACAGGGTGAGGTTGATGCACAGTTGCGCCACCTCCGGCTGCAGGTCATGGTTCAAGGCAAAAAACAGATAAAACAGGCTGCCGATCCCGCGGATGCCAAACCAGCCGATCAGCAGCCGCTGCGGTCCGTCGAGCAATCGCCCCCAGGGCATCGCCAGGACGCTTAGCGGGCGGATGACGGCAAACAGCAGGGCACCGATCGCCAAGGCCCGCCAGTCCCAATGGTTGGCCAGCACGACGCCGAGCAGGGTGACCAGGAACACTTCCATCGATCGCTCCACCAGGCTGCCGAATGCGAGCATGTCGCTCATCATGACCCCAGCGGCCAATTGACCATCGTCCAGCGACTCGGTATCGCCCAGGACAGCCTGCTGGGGATCGACGGTTTCGTGGCCCACCACCGGTTGCACCAAGTGCTCTGCCGGCGGCGCCGCTTCATCGGTGGACTTGACCTCGGCCTGGCGCAGCCCCAGGCCGGCGGCGAACACTGAGAGAAAGCCGTAGCCCTGGATCCATTCGGCCACGACGTAGGCCAAGGCAATCAGCGCCAGGGCCAGGTAGTCATTGGGCGACAGCGTGCTGTCGGCATTCTTGATGCGCATCGACAAGGTCAGCTTGCCAATCCCGCGGCCCATCCAGTAGCCGACCAGCAAACCGGCCGGCACCGCCCACAGGACGTTACGCAGCAGCCACTCACCGAGAAAACCGCTGCCGTCGTCGCGCAGCATCAACAGGCCGAAGATCACAAAGGGAAACGCCGTCCCGTCATTCAGTCCCGCTTCGCCCGACAGGCCGAAACGCACCCGGTCGTCATCCCGCGCGTCGTTGACCTGCACCAGCGCCGCCAGCACCGGATCGGTAGGTGCCAGCATCGCGCCGATCAGCATCGACACGCCCCAACTGAGCCCGAACAGATAATGCAATGCCAGGCACAGGCCGGCGATGCACAGGATCATCACCGGCCCGGCCAGCCCAAAGGCCACGCGCCAGGCACGGTTGTTGAGGGGCAAACGCAACTTGAGGCCGCTGACGAACAACGAAAACACCACCGCGACTTCCGTGAGGTGCTCCATCCAGACCGAGGAGTCGCTGATGTCCAGCTTCAGCACGTCCAATCCCATCGGCCCGATGGCGACGCCCAGCACCAGGCACATCGCCGAGGTGGTGACCGGCATCCAGCGCAGATAGGAGGAGGTCAGGGCCAGGGTCAGCAACACCGCACCGAGCACCGCTACCCATACCGTGAAAGTCATCGTTGCTCCTTGGATAGCAAGGGAGTCAGTCGCAACACCCTGTACGACCGCCAAGCACAATACTGTGGCGAGGGGATTTAGCGAAACGTCGCACCGCCCCGCTGTGGGAGCAAAGCTTGCTCGCGATGCAGGCGCCTCGGTTCCAGAGAGACCGCGTTGTTTTTATCGCGGGCAAGCCTTGCTCCCACAGATAAAACCCCTCGCCACAAGGGTGTTCACTTGCTGGTATTGGCGCACTTGTCCTCATTCGAGGGCTGGAGCGAAACGAGGGTTCCCCTCGTGAACGGACAACCCGTTTATCCGCCGGCCTTTCAACCCAACGGAATTTTTCGTCGTTGCCGGCGCTCTGCAACAGAAGAGACGTGTTGATTCAGCGTCCGCCGAGAACCCAAGAGGCCCTTATGACTGCGCTGACACCCCTTCAATCCCGGCCGGCTACCGTGCACCCCGTTACGCCTGACGGGCACGTGCGCCAATGTTATGAACAACTGTTCCAGGGCCCCGACGACGCTGACAAGCAAGCCGTCGCCCAAGCGTTCCTCCAGGAATGCATCGCAAAGGCTGCGGCGCTTCCCCAGGAGATGCCCGATGACCCCACGGCGCTGCAGGCCTGGGTCGAGCAGCACAGTGCCGGCGTGGCCCGGCAATACGCTGACTACCTGGAGCGGCGCAAAAATGGCGGCGCGCGCGAGTTCTTCAGCGGCAAGGCCCACGCCCTGTACTTCCTGCAGGCGGTGGCACCGACCAAACGGGTGGACGGTGCCTGGCTGTATGGCGTGGTCAAGCACTGGCACGACCACCGTTTCGAAGGGTTGCTGTGCACCTACCTGGAAGAACTGGGGGACGGTCATCCCGCGCAGAACCATGTGGTGCTCTATCGCAAGTTGCTCGCCGAACACGACCTGTCGGATGCCCCGGACATCGATGACGACCTTTATCTGCAAGGCGCCGTGCAGCTCGCCTTGGGTTACGCCAGCGACGAATACCTGCCAGAGGTCATCGGCTACAACCTGGGCTATGAGCAATTGCCCCTGCATCTGCTGATCAGCGCCTATGAGCTGAGCGAACTGGACATCGATCCGTACTATTTCACCCTTCATGTCACCATCGACAACGCCAGCACCGGCCACGCCCATAAGGCCGTGCAAGCGCTGCTGCAGCTGATGCCGATGGAAGCCGACCGTGACGCTTTCTGGCACCGGGTCACGTTGGGCTATCGCCTCAATGACCTGGGGCAGGGCAGCCGGGACATCATCGGCTCGTTCGACCTGGATCGCGAAGTGCTGGACATGCTTGAACGCAAACGCCCGTTCGGCCAGCACATGCATTCCGATTACTGCAAGTTCGAAGGCAAGACCGTCAACCAGTGGCTCTCGGCGCCAGGCCAGTTGGAAGGGTTCTTGGCGGCAATGCAGAACAAAGGCTGGATCAAACGCCATGAAGACCCGCAGAACAGCCGCTTCTGGAAGCTGATCAACGGGGCTGGCGCAGCCATGTTCGGGGTGTTCAGCCCTTACGAAAAACAGCTGCTGCACGATTGGATAGCCGGTGACTGGCTGGACGAGGGCACAAGGTCCGGCGTCCGGCGCGGTCCGGTTGCGGCTTGCGAGCCAACGACACCGATGGATGATCCCGATGTACAAAGCTTGCAACAGGCACTGCAAGGCCGGGCGCCCAACGAGCAGATGCAGGTCCTGATGCCCTGGCTCTGTGCTCGGCGTCATAGCCATCCGGCGGGGCTGTTGGCGACTCGCCGCTTCATCGAACTCAAATCCGCACTTCGCTAGGGAGCCCTGCATGAATGAGGAAGAACGCCTGTCCGAGACGGACCTTGCGCTGCTGCAACTGGGCCGGCGCCTGCAAGCCGACGGCTACCGTTTCATTACCCCGACGCCGTTGACCCACGAGCGGGTCAACCAGCGTCCCGGCAATGAGCGCGCCAAGACCATGCGGGACGTGTTCGGCTGGTCACGGCCGTTTGCGCCGGGGCTGATCAGCACCGATGAACAGCGGCAACTGCAAGACGCCCAGGTGCTGGAAGCACACGACGGCCTGTTGCGTAGCCGGGTGCGCTGGTCGAGCCTGGATGGCTTGCTGTTCGCTCATTCGCAGTTCCCCACCCAGGCCACCGATGCGGTGTTTTTCGGCCCTGACAGCTACCGCTTTGCCCAACTGATCCATACTCATCTGCAACAGAACTTCACGGCGGTGCATCGCGCCGTGGACATCGGTTGTGGTGCGGGCGTCGGTGCGATCGTGATTGCCCGCGCCCGGCGTGAAGCACAAGTACTGGCGGTGGACATCAACCCGCAAGCCTTGCGCCTGAGCGCTGTGAACGCCGCGCTGGCCGAGGTGGGCAATGTCGAGGTCGCTCGCAGCGACGTGCTGCAGGACGTGCCAGGCAACTTCGACCTGATCGTCGCCAACCCGCCGTACATGGCTGATCCATCCGAGCGCGCCTATCGCCATGGCGGCGGCGCACTAGGCGCCGGGTTGTCGTTGCGTATCGTCGAACAGGCCTTGCCCCGGCTGGCCCCGGGCGGCTCGTTGGTGCTTTACACCGGCGTGGCGATGGTGGATGGGCGCGACCCGTTCCTGGAAGCGCTGGGTCAATGGCGTGACTCGACGGATTTCGGCTGGACCTACAAGGAATTGGACCCCGACGTGTTTGGTGAGGAATTGCTGACGCCGGGTTATCAGGACGTGGAAAGGATCGCCGTGGTGGCGTTGGTTGTAACCCGCATTGGCGCAGGTATTGGCGGGGTTATCGGAGGGATTATCGATGAACAGGCGCATGAAATTCGGCATTGAAGAGGAGTACTTCATCACCGATCTGCAAACCCGTCACATGCCCGGCGAGCCACCCGCGGAGGCTGTCGCCGCGTGCCAGGCCGAGCTGGGCAAGCATTTCGCCCATGAAATGTTCTTGTGCCAGGTCGAGATGGCATCGCCCATCTTTCGCAGCCTGTCAGAGGCTGCCGACTACCTGAGCCAGGTGCGTACGGGCTTGAACCAGCGGTTGGCGCCGTATGGCCTGGGCCTGCTCAGCGCCGGTTCACACCCGATGGCCACCCCAGTGCTGCAACCGACCGACGAGCTGCATTTCCAGCAACTGTTCGATGATTACCAGCGGGTGGCGCGGCGCAGCGTGCTGTCGGGCCTGCATGTCCATGTGGAAGTCCCGGCCACCCAGGATCGGGTGCGAGTCATGAATGAGATCCTGCCCTGGCTGCCGATGTTCCTGGCCCTGAGCGCGTCATCGCCGTTCTGGAACGGTGCCTACAGCGGCTTCAGCAGCTACCGGCAAGTGGCCTGCGATGAATGGCCACGCATGGGCGTGCCGGAGTATTTCGAAGACGAGTCGACGTTCGCCAGCTACGTCGACATGCTCATGCGTACCGGGTCCATCCGCCAACCCAGCGATTGCTGGTGGGTGATACGGCCTTCCTCACGTTACCCCACGCTGGAACTGCGCATTTGTGATGCCTGTCCTCGGGTCGACGACGTCCTCTGTCTGGTCTCGCTGTTTCGCCTGATGGTGGCCCATGCCGTGGCGCAGCGCCGGCCTGGCGCCAACTACAGCCAGATGTCCCAGTGGGTCCTCAAGGAGAATCGCTGGCGGGCCAAGCGTCACGGGATTCTCGCGGAGTTTATCGTCGAGGGGCAGGAGCAGCCGATGTTGATCGGTGAATGGCTGACCCTGGCCGAGCAAACCTTCGGTGAGACCGCAGCAGAGTTGGGTGTCCAGGACGTATTCAAGCAGGTGCGCCGCATGGTGCAGGAAGGCACCAGCGCCGACCGGCAAATCGTCCTCTTCGAACAGGGGCTGCTGCTGGGCGATTCCGTCGAACAGGCCTTGAGCCGCGTGGTCGATCAATTGCTCGCGGAAACC
Source organism: Pseudomonas sp. A-RE-22 (assembly GCF_019956035.1). Lineage (NCBI taxonomy): Bacteria > Pseudomonadati > Pseudomonadota > Gammaproteobacteria > Pseudomonadales > Pseudomonadaceae > Pseudomonas > Pseudomonas sp. A-RE-22. The sequence continues at coordinate 56,986 of NZ_JAHBCZ010000018.1, read as the reverse complement.
GCCGGGCTGCCGGTCGCCGATCCGGCGTTGCAACAGGTGGCAGGTGGGCCATGAGCAGCAAGACCCTGGATGACTACAACCGCATGCGCAACTTTGCCGCCACCCCGGAGCCGGCGGCGAAGCGCTCGCGCAAATCGGCGAAGACTGCCCATGCCTTGCAGTTCTGTATTCAAAAACACGACGCCTCGCGGCTGCATTACGATTTTCGGCTGGAGCTGGACGGTGCGCTCAAGAGCTGGGCGGTGCCCAAAGGCCCCTCCCTGGACCCGAAAGCCAAGCGCCTGGCGGTGCATGTCGAAGACCATCCGCTGGATTACGCCACGTTCGAAGGCAACATCCCCGAGGGCCATTACGGCGCCGGTGACGTTATCGTCTGGGACCGGGGTGTCTGGATTCCCCAGGATGATCCCCATGAGGCCTATGAAAAGGGCCGGCTCAAGTTCGAACTGCAAGGCGAAAAGCTCAGCGGCCTGTGGAACCTGGTGCGCACCCACATGCCTGGCAAGCAGGAGCAGTGGTTCCTGATCAAGCATCAGGACCAGGCCGCCCGCCCCGAGAGTGAATACGACGTGGTCCAGGCCGAACCGAACAGCGTGCTCAGCGATCGCACCCTGGTGCCCAAGCGCCGCGGCAAGGCCGCTGCAGCCAAAGCGGTGAAACAACCGGAAAAGGCCGTGCAGGCGAAATCGCCAAGAGGCGCCGCGAAAACCACCCTCAGCGGCGCGGTCGCCGGACCGTTGCCGGACACCCTCAAGCCGGAACTGGCAACACTGGTGGAAAGCGCGCCCGACGGCGAGTGGCTCTATGAAATCAAGTTCGACGGTTACCGGGTCATGGCGCGCATCGAACACGGCGACGTAAGGCTGCTGACCCGCAACGGCCATGATTGGACCCACAAATTGCCAAGACAGGCCGAAGCCTTGGCTGAGCTGGGCTTGGAATCGGCCTGGCTCGACGGCGAGATGGTGGTTGCCAACGAACAGGGCGTGCCGGACTTCCAGGCCTTGCAGAATGCCTTCGAGGCCGGCAGCAGTGGCAAGATCGCCTATTACCTGTTCGACATGCCGTACCTCAATGGCATGGATTTGCGCAAAGTGCCAGTGCAAGAACGCCGGACGGCATTGGCCGCAGTGCTGGAGCCCAATGAAAGCCCCTTGCTGCGATTTTCCGATGCTTTCGAAGAAACTCCCGAAGCGCTGCTCAACAGCGCCTGCCAGATGCAGATGGAAGGGTTGATCGGCAAGCGCATCGGCAGTGCCTATGTGTCCAGGCGCAGCAACGACTGGATCAAGCTCAAGTGCAAGAATCGCCAGGAGTTCGTGGTGGTGGGCTTCAGCGATCCCAAGGGCGCTCGCAGCGCCTTCGGTGCCTTGCTGCTGGGGCTGCATGACGCTGACAGCGGCCAGTTACGCTATGCCGGCAAGGTCGGCACCGGGTTCAACGAAACCACCCTTAAAAGCATCTACCAGCAACTGCTGCCCCTGGAGACCAAAAAGGCCGCCGTGGTCAACCCGCCCAGCGGTTACGAAGCCAAGGGCGTGCACTGGCTCGAACCGACGCTGTTGGCCGAAGTGGCCTTTGCCGAAATGACCAAGGACGGCTCGGTGCGCCATGCGGTCTTCCATGGCTTGCGCAACGACAAGCCGGCCAAGGACATTACCCAGGAGCTGGTCAAGCCCGTGAAAAAAACCGCTGCGGCAAAAAAAACCAAAGCCAAGCATGAGCCTGGCGCGACACCGGCCAAAACCAAGAGCAAGGCCAAGGCACCGGCCTTGGACGGCAAGGTCCGCATCACTCATCCGGAGCGCGTCATTGACGCCAGCAGCGGCACCACCAAGCTGCAACTGGCCGAGTACTACGCCAGCGTGGCCGAATTCATCCTGCCAGAACTGGCGGATCGCCCGGTGGCCTTGGTCAGGGCGCCGGATGGCATCGCCGGGGAACTGTTCTTCCAGAAGAACGCCGAGCGCCTGGCGATTCCCGGTATCACCAGTCTGGACAAGGCGCTGACCGGGCAGCCGGTGATGATCATCAACAACGCCGAAGCGCTGATCGGCGCGGCGCAGATGAGCACGGTGGAGCTGCACACCTGGAACGCCACCTCGGTCGATCTGGACAAGCCTGACCGCTTCGTCCTCGACCTTGACCCGGACCCGGCGCTGCCCTGGAAAAGCATGGTCGAGGCGACGCAGCTCACGTTATCGGTGCTCGATGAGCTGGGGCTCAAGGCGTTCCTCAAGACCAGCGGAGGCAAGGGCATCCATGTGGTGGTGCCGCTGACGCGCAAGCTGGGTTGGGACGAGGTCAAGGGGTTCAGCCATGCGATTGTCAGTCACATGGCCAAGCTGCTGCCGGACCGTTTTTCGGCGGTGTCCGGGCCGAAGAATCGGGTAGGGCGGATTTTCATCGATTACCTGCGCAATGGGTTGGGCGCTACCACCATTTGCGCTTACGCCGCCCGGACCCGGGAAGGGTTGCCGGTTTCGGTGCCTGTTTTTCGTGAGGAGGTGGCCGAGCTCAAGGGGGCGAATTTGTGGAATGTGCACAATGTTCATGAGCGTCTGGCGGAAGTTGGGCATGAGCCTTGGGCGGGGATTAAGCGGACTCGGCAGAGCATTACGGCTGAGATGCGTAGGCGTATTGGTATGAGGGAGACGGATAAGTAGTGTGTTTTATAGGGGGGTGTGGATCCATTGCTGCGGTAACGGCTACTTATGGTTCCGCTTAACGGCGTGCCGAGATCAACGTCCTCCACGAGGCGGCCTAACAGCCGACCCGATTCTTGGTGGAGACCGCGTCTTTCCTGTGGGAGCGAGCTTGCTCGCGATGGGTACTGCAATGCCGCCGTAATTGGTGGGTGCAGTATCACCTTCAGCCCACCGGCACTCGCAGATATTCCGGCTGCAGGTAGTTGAACCATAGCAGGATCATTTCCACCAGGATTGTCACCAGGACCAGCAAGCCGACGCCCCAGACACTCGCCGAGTAGAGCAGGCCCTGTTCTTTCCTGAGGCTCATGAACTTGGGCAATCCGACGAATAGCAGGAATGTCGAGTAGGCCGAGGCCAGCAACAAGACGGCCACCGCCAGCCAGCGATTCGGGTAGAGCCCGAAAATCCCGGCCAGGAAGTATGGCGTCGCCGTGTAGGCGGCGAAGCCGATGCATTGGTTGACCGTCGGACGGACGTCGAAGGAGCGGGACATCCAGCGAATGAACAGTCCCATCAGCGCGACGCCGACCACGATGGTCAGGTACAGCAGCACGCACAATTGAAATGCGCTGGCGCGGCTGAGCCGTACCGTCTCGTTTTCGGCCAGGCTCCAACCAGTCCAGGTGGTGCCGATGAACAGGCACACCGCCGGAATCAGGGCTAGCAATAGCAGATGAGCCAGGTAATGGCGCGGATGAGCCTGTTCCTGCTCGCGAATGTCTGTCCAGGCGAAATCAGGATGCGTGAACAGTTTGACGAAAGGTGCAGACATGACGACCTCCTGATCAGGATGGCCTCTGCATGAGGCCCTTATAGGTTTGAGGTGCAGCAAAAGACCGGGGTTTCATTTATTTGCTGGCGCCGGACGACGGGGCGATAAAGGGAATGAATCACTACGGCAAGAGTCAACCCATCAGCATCCCTGAAGGACCCTTTGCCATGACTGCAGCCAAAATCCTGGTCGATTATCTACGAGAGCATGACCTGCGCCTGACCACGGCCGAGTCCTGTACCGCCGGGCAGATCGTTACGTTGTTGGCCGAGGTGCCGGGCAGTGGTTCACTGATCGAAAGCGGTTATGTGGTGTATTCCCCTGAAGCCAAGCAGCGTCTGCTCGGTGTCAGTCCACGCACCATCGATACCTTCAATCTGACCAGTCGTGAAGTGGCCGAGGAGATGGCCCTTGGCGCCTTGCGCGACGCCAATGCCAATGTCGCAGTGGCGACCACCGGGCTGCTCGGACCAGATGACAAGGACGGCATACCTGCCGGCACCGTGTGTTTTGCCTGGGCGTTCGATCTGAACGGCCAGCGAGCGCTGTTCAGCCGCTGCGAACGGTTCTTTGGCAGCCGCGGCCAGGTGCAACTGTGGGCAGCGCAATACGCGTTGCAGCAATTGCCGGTCTTTCACCAGCGGGCTGTGGCCGGTGAGCGTCGGTAGGGATAGATGCTGATCGTTCCCCCGCTCCGCGTGGGAATGCATCCCGTGACGCTCTGCGTCACACTTCAGAAACGGAACGCGGAGCGTCCCTGGCGGCATTCCCACGCAGGAGCGTGGGAACGATCGAAAAAAATGTTGCGCCTGGCTCAAAGTATCGGCTTACCCCCAGTAATTCCATAGCGCTCCCCGGAGATGTAGCTGGCTTCGTTCGAGGCGAGCAGCACATAGATCGGCGCCACTTCAACCGGTTGGCCGGGGCGGCCGAGCGGGGTCTGGGAGCCGAAATTCTGTACCTCTTTCTCGGGCATGGTCGCCACGATCAGCGGCGTCCAGATCGGTCCTGGTGCCACGCTGTTCACACGGATGCCCTTGGGGCCGAGCATTTGTGCCAGGCCGCCGGTGAAGTTGGCGATGGCGCCCTTGGTGGTGGCATACGCCAGCAGCGTCGGCTTGGGCATGTCGGAGTTGACCGAACTGGTGTTGATGATCGAGCCACCCGGCTTCATGTGCGGCACGGCGGCCTGGCAGATCCTGAACATCGCCGTGATGTTGATATCGAACGTACGCACCCATTCTTCGTCGGATATTTCCTCAAGACTTTCATGGGTCATCTGGAACGCGGCATTGTTGACCAGAACGTCGATATGCCCGAAGCGGGCGACGGTTTCATCGACGATTTTGCGGCACTGGTCTTTGTTCGCCAGGTCTCCGGGCAGCAACAGGCATTGGCGCCCGGCCTGCTCGACCCAGCGCGCGGTTTCCTTGGCGTCTTCATGCTCGTCCAGATAGGCAATCGCCACGTCCGCGCCCTCACGGGCAAAGGCAATGGCGACGGCGCGACCGATGCCGCTGTCGGCGCCGGTGATCAGGGCGATTTTGTTCGCCAGTCGTCCGGAGCCGGTGTAGCTCTGTTCGCCGCAGTCCGGGTAGGGATCCATTTTCCGTTGGCTGCCAGGCACCGGCTGGCTTTGTTTCGGGAAAGGTGGGAAAGGGTATTCGACCATTGTCGTTCTCCAGGCTTGGTTGCGATGGAGGGTGGACTGCGGGGGTTCGGGCAGAGTTCGGTCGGATTTTATTGCCAGTCGATGAGCGTGATGCCGGGCGTTTCGTCGGTGAATCGAGCGCTGCGACGAGCGTTGGATGAAGCTATGTTCTTCAATTAACGTACGGGTTTCGATAAGGAGCAGGACCATGTTCAGCCACATTCAGATCGGTGCGCGCGACCTGCCGAAAATGGTCGCTTTCTATGACGCCGTCCTCGGCTGCCTGGGGCTGGAACGTATCGAAGGTGAACACGACTCGGGCCCACCGGGGGAGGGTTGGCAGCGCCCCGGCAAGCATTGGCCACAGGTTTTCGTCCAGTTGCCTTTCAACGGCCTACCCGCTACCTGGGGCAATGGCATGCAAGTGAGCTTCGCCGCTGACTCCCCGCAAACCGTGCGTGCTGCCTGGGAGCAGGCGATTGCCATGGGCGGTTCCGACGAAGGCCCACCCGGCCCGAGGCCGCAGTATTGCGAAGGCTATTTCGGGGCCTATTGCCGCGATCCGGAAGGGAACAAGCTGTGCTTTGTCCATGCGCCGGATATGCATGAGTAACTGTTGTGACGAGGGGATAAATCCCCTCGCCACAATGGATTGTTGTCGCCTGTTGGATCAACCCCTGGCTTTCAGGCTACGCTCCATCCGCGCAATCCCTTCCTCCAGCAGCGTCCGCGGGCAGCCGAAGTTCAAGCGCACGAACTGACCGGCATCGTCACCAAAATCCAGGCCGGCACTCAGCCCCACCTTGGCTTCTTTCAGGAAGAAGCCCTGCGGGTCATCCAGTCCCAACCCGGAGCAATCCAGCCAAGCCAGGTAAGTACCCTGGGGCACGGTCATGGTGATGCCCGGCAGGCGAGAGCTCACCGCTTCGACCAGGTAATCGCGGTTGGCCTGCAGATACACCTTCAAGGCCTCTAGCCACGGGCCGGCCTCGCTATAGGCCGCACGGGTCGCTTCAAGGCCCAGGGCATTGACGCTGTCGACCATGCCGGCCCGGGCGCTGTTGACCCGTTCGCGCAGCTTGGCGTTCTGGATAATGGCGAACGAGGTTTTCAACCCGGCGATATTGAAGGCCTTGCTGGCGGACATCAGGGTGATGGTGCGCTCGGCAATTTCCGGGCTGAGGGACGCGGTCGGAATGTGCACGCGGCCGTCGAAACACAGTTCGGCATGGATTTCGTCGGAGATGATCCAGGCGTCCTGCTTCAGGCAAATGTCTGCCACGGCCTTGAGCTCATGGCGGTCAAACACCTTGCCCAGCGGGTTATGGGGATTGCTCAGCAACAGCGCGCCACCGCCCTGCAATGCGTCGCGCAATGCCGCCAATGGCGTGTGGAATTCACCGTTGACCGGGTCGAATGGCAATTCCACTTTGTTCAACTGCCAGTGACCTGGGGCGTTGCGTAGCGGCGGGTAGTTGGGCACCTGCACCACGACATTCTGCTGGGGTTCTACCAAGGCATGCAGCGCCATGTTGAAGCCCGGTTCGACACCCGGCAGGAACACAATCTGCTGGGGCTCGACGCGCCAGGCGTACTTGCTCCACAGGTCGGCCACGATGGCGGCACGCAGATCGTCCTGGGCCACGCTGTAGCCCAGCATCGGATGTTCCAGGCGCTTGTGCAGCGCGTCGATGATCACGGACGGGGCGGAGAAGTCCATATCAGCGACCCACATCGGCAACACATCGGCCGGGTAGCGGCTCCATTTGGTACTGCCGGTGCCGTGGCGCTCCAATACCGTGTCGAAATCGAAAGTCATGGGGGTTCCATCAGTCAGTCATGAGATTGCGAACATCATACCCCGAGCCCTCCGGATACGAATGTATCTCTGTGTATCCAAGGCCATTGTTGATACGGACGATTTCATTCAAGGCCGTCGCTGACACATGCGCGATACCTGGCCGACGTCAAATGAGCCCACCGAGACAGCCCAAGCCGTCTCACTGGCTCACCCCACGTCGGAGATAACGTCATGAACTGGAAAAACCTCAGCATCGCGTCCCTGTTTGCCGCACTGAGCCTTGGCGCTGTCGCGGCCAATGCCCAAGGCAGCATCAAGCCTCACACCTACATGTATGGCGACCACCTGGATGTCGCCAAGGTGCTTTCGGTCAAGCAAGGCTCGGGCTGCGGCGTCGTGGAGACACGCATGACCTACCTGGACTCGGCCGGCCAGATCCAGGCACTGGACTACAACGCCGTCGCTCAGGACTGCGCTCAGGACAATTGATCCAGGTCCGTGGGCCACTCACTCAAGGAGAGTCATCATGCTTGCAATTTCATCCGTTTGCGCCTGGCACCGTTGCCTGGTTCACACCGCCAGGGGCAGTGCGCTCAGTCTCGCACTACTCGCTGCCAGTCCGGGCGCCTGGGCGGCCACCGTCGACGTCGCGCCATCCGGCACGGTTCAATCGTCTCAATCCGAAGCCATCCGTCCATACCGCATCCATGTCGATGACGCGAAGCTGGCCGAACTGCGCAAGCGCATTGCCGACGCCCGTTGGCCGGACAAGGAAACCGTCAACGACGTTTCCCAGGGCGTGCAACTGGCCCAGGTACAGGACTTGGTGAAGTATTGGGGCAACGGTTATGACTGGCGCAAGGCCGAGGCCAGGCTCAATGCATTGCCCGAATTCATCACCACGATCGATGGTGTCGACATCCAGTTCATTCATGTGCGTTCGCGTCATCCCAACGCCATGCCGCTGATCCTTACCCATGGCTGGCCGGGTTCGCAGTTCGAGTTTCTCAAGACCATCGGCCCGCTGACCGATCCGACCGCTTACGGCGGTCGCGCCGAAGACGCTTTCGACGTCGTGATCCCCTCGATTCCCGGCCACGGCTTTTCCGGCAAGCCAACTGAGTTGGGCTGGGGCCCGGACCGCGTGGCCAAGGCCTGGGACGTGCTGATGAAACGCTTGGGCTACACCCATTACGTGTCCCAGGGCGGTGATCATGGGTCGGTCATCTCCGACGCCCTGGGCCGCCTGGCGCCGCCCGGTTTGCTGGGCATCCATTTGAACATGCCGGCGACCGTGCCGCCGGAGCTGGTGAAGCCGATCAACAGCGGCGAACCGGCACCTGCGGGGTTGAGCGGTCCGGAACGCACTGCCTACAACTCGCTAAGCACCTTCTTCGGCCGCAATGCAGCCTACGGCGCGATGATGGTGACCCGGCCGCAGACCATCGGTTATCTGCTGGCGGATTCGCCCTCGGGCACAGCGGCATGGATGTACGAGAAGTTTGCCGCCTGGACTGACAGCGACGGCAAGCCGGAGCGTGTGCTCAGCCGCGATGAAATGCTCGACGACATCAGCCTGTATTGGCTGACCGACACCGGCGCATCGTCCTCCCGTTTCTATTGGGAGAACAACAACAATAACTTCAGTGCGGCGGCGCAAAAAACCGCTGACATCAAGGTCCCGGTGGCGATCACCGTGTTCCCCCACGAAATCTACCAAGCCCCGAAAACCTGGGCCCAGCGGGCCTATCCATCGCTGTCCTACTTCAACGAAGTCAGCATGGGCGGCCATTTCGCTGCCTGGGAGCAGCCGCAATTGTTCAGCGAAGAGTTGCGCGAGGCATTCCGGCCATTGCGTAGCGCCGCGAAAAACACCGTCGCCCAGACCGCTCATTAAACCTTTCCTGGCGGCTCCGGACCGGGAGCCGCTCATCCGCCATTCGTAAGGGAGATTCACATGGACACGACTCTGAACCACCCATCCGCACTGCGCCGTACTCGTTTGTTCACCCCAGCCATCCTGGTGTTCGCGATGATGCAATTGGGCGCCTTGGGCTTCGCGTCGTCGCAGGCAAACGCCGCCGATGTACCTGCCAGCACCATCGGCGCCATTACCCCGGGTAGTCATACCTCGTTCGGCCCGTTGAAGCACGTCAAGGCCGGCCTGCTGGACGTTTCCTATGCCGAGGTCGGTCCCGCCGACGGGCCGGTGGTCATCCTGCTGCATGGTTGGCCCTATGACATTCACAGCTACGCGGATGTGGCGCCAGCGCTGGCAGAGAAGGGCTATCGCGTGCTGATCCCGTACGCCCGCGGTTATGGCGATACGCGTTTCCTGTCGGCCAAGACCCTGCGCAACGGCCAGCCTTCTGCACTGGCAAGCGATCTGATTGATTTCATGGACGCACTGAAGATCAAGCAGGCCGTGCTCGGCGGTTATGACTGGGGCGCACGCACCGCCGACATTGTCGCGGCCCTTTGGCCGGAGCGGGTGAAGGCGCTGGTGGCGGTGAGTGGCTACCTGATCGGCAGCCAGGAGGCCGGCAAGACACCGCTGCCACCGGCCGCCGAACTGCAGTGGTGGTATCAGTTCTACTTTGCGACAGAGCGTGGTCGCCTCGGCTACGAGAAAAACACCCACGACTTCGCCAAACTGATCTGGCAGCTGGCGTCGCCCAAGTGGAACTTCGACGACGCGACGTATGACCGAAGCGCCGCCGCTTTGCAGAATCCCGATCATGTCGCCGTTTCAATCTTCAACTATCGCTGGCGCCTGGGCCTGGTCAAGGGCGAGGCCAAATACGACGCGCTGGAAAAGAAACTGACGACGTTCCCGTCGATCAGCGTGCCGACCATCACCTTGGAGGGTGATGCCAATGGCGCTCCTCATCCCCCCGCCGAAGCCTATGCCAAGCGTTTCACTGGCCAATACGAGCATCGCCTGATCGATGGCGGTGTCGGCCACAACTTGCCGCAAGAAGCGCCGCAGGCTTTCGCCCAGGCCGTGATCGATGCTGATCATCTGCGCTAACACTCAAAACCCAAGGAGTTTTCAATGAAAAAAGTCATTGCCGTACTGGCGTGCAGCGCTGGCCTGTTCATCGGTGCCAACGCGCTTGCGCAAACTGAAAAACCCACGGTGGTCCTGGTGCATGGCGCCTTTGCCGATGCATCAAGCTGGAATGGTGTCGCCAGGATTCTCGAGAAAGACGGCTACACGGTGGTGGCGGCGGCCAACCCTCTGCGCAGCGTGAAAAGCGATGGCGCGGCGGTGTCAGCCTTGTTGACCAGCATCAAGTCTCCCGTTGTGCTGGTCGGTCATTCCTACGGGGGCAACGTGATCAGCGAAGCGGCCAATGACCACGCCAACGTCAAGGCACTGGTCTACGTCAGCGCGTTCGCCCCCGAGGCGGGGGAAACCGTCGCCGGACTTGCCGGCAAATTCCCCGGCAGCACCCTGGGCCCAACCCTTGCCGCGCCTGTCCCGCTGACTGATGGCGGCAAGGACTTGTACATCCAGCAAGCCAAGTTCCACGACCAGTTCGCCGCGGATGTTCCCGCCGGACAAGCGGCCCTGATGGCCGCGACTCAACGGCCGGTCACGGAAGCGGCTTTGAACGAGCAGGCCGGGCCGCCCGCCTGGAAGCACATTCCGTCCTGGTACATCTATGGCGACAAGGACAAGAACATCCCGCCGCAGGCCATGGCGTTCATGGCCCAGCGTGCCGAGGCCAAGGCGGTGAAAGTGGTCAAGGGCGCGTCCCATGTGGTGATGGTTTCAAACCCCGAGCCGGTCGCTCGCTTGATTGAGACAGCCGCTGCGGCGAAGTGATACTCATCTGAGCGGCCTCGGAAGATAGAGCGCGCCTCTCGAAGGCGGGTTGTACCTTCATTCTCTGATGGATTGCAGGGATCGAGGCAACGGTTGTCTGAAACAACGGTATTTCTCCCCAAGGTCCGAGACCTGAAATTCCCTTGGATCAGGCAACGATGCCGGCGAATCCGGCAAACGGATAGGCGTTTCGCTCCACATACTCTCGCGGCCCTGAGGCCCTGCCACAGCTGTATCCGAGTGGCAGGGGCTTTTGTAGGCCATCGAAAACATGTGTGCGAGTGCTTGATATGGAAAACAACACGATCCGCTTTGCCTGCAACGGCTGCGGGATCTGCTGCAAGGGCCGGCTGATTCCGCTGACGCTGGATGAGGCAAGGCAGTGGCTAAACCGCGGACATGAGGTGGCGGTCATACTGGAGGCGTTCGATGAGTCAACCTGGCCTTCCGAACCTCGGCAATTCGCCCACAGCGCCCAACGGGCCGTGGCAGTCACCAGTGGCGAGGCCCAGATTCGAGTCGTTGCGGTACTGGCGGGCAATGCGCTGACGCAATGCCGCAATCTCGGCGACGATGGTCGTTGCGGTATCTATGAAGAGCGGCCGTTGGTCTGTCGAATCTACCCGATGGAAATCAATCCGCTCATTGCCTTGCGTCCTGCCGACAAGGTCTGTCCGCCTGAGGTCTGGGAGGCGGGCGAGGTCTTGTTTACCGACCGCGTTGTCGATCCGATCCTGGCCGATCAGATTGAACGTTCCCGCCAGGCGGACAGGGACGACGCCCGGGCCAAGATTGCGCTGTGTGAAGCGATGGGCATGAACGTCGCCGCCTGGAAGGGTAACGCGTTGGCGGTGTACTTGCCTGATCGGGCGCAATTGGCTGAAGCGATCATTCGCTACGATCGCGCGCCCGTGGCACCGACAGGTCTGGATTGGAAAGTGCGGGTCGAAACGCCGGCCCTGGCCCAACGACTGCTGCAAGTGGGTGTCGCGCTGGATGAACGACGGTCAGCCGGCTACATCTTCCAGAATCTTTAGGCGCCCATCCAAACCATCACTTGTGCCCCCCAAACTCCTGAAAACATATTGTCATTTCTGGCCCGAGGTGACTGATGCGAGCCACGGATCGTTAAATCGAGTAGGAAATTGCGTCAATCAGGCAAGCGACTCGAACTGCCGACCCAGCATACTGCGTCTATATTGATCAACGACTTGCGGTGATGCCGAACAGTGTTCGCCATCACCGCAAGTCGTGGGCCCGATGTTTCCAAGGAGTGAAATGTGCACACTGATTTCAACAGCGACATCAGTCGCCTGGCCGGTTCGGTCAGCCAGCTCGTGCCCAGCGAGGGCGACCAGATCACCGCCATTGCCGGCTTGAGCCTGCATCGGCGCAATGCGATTACCGCGCCGACGCACTGCATCTATGGCCTGGGCATCGGCGTGACATTGCAAGGCCGCAAGCAAGCCATGCTCGGGGACGAGATACTGACCTACGCCCCCGGCCAGTCCATGGTGACCTGCGTGGATCTGCCGGTCATTTCCCATGTCTCCCAAGCCAGCGTCGCCAAGCCGTTCCTGGGCATGATGCTGAGATTCGACAGCACGATGGTCATGCAGGTGGCCGAGCGCATGCAGTTGTCACAATGCATGAGGGACGACGCGTTTCGACCGGTTACCGTACAAGCGCTGGATGCCGGGGTGCTGGACGCCCTGCGGCGCTTGATAGATCTGCTGGAGGAACCGTCGCTGCTTGAGACCGTGGCTCCGCTGATCAAGGAAGAGATCATCGCTCGCCTGTTGAGCGGTGCCCACGCGCCACAGTTGCTGCATGTGATCGCTGCCGGGTCACCCAGCCAGCACATCGCCAAGACGGTTGCCTGGCTGAAACTGAATTTTCGCCAGGCGTTGCGCATGGACGATCTGGCGGCACAAGCGCACATGAGTCCATCCACGTTTCGCCAGCATTTTCGGACCGTGACCGGTATGAGTCCGTTGCAATACCAGAAGCAACTGCGGCTACAAGCCGCTCGGCAGTTGATGTTGAGCCAGAACGTCGATGCGAGCAGTGCAGGGGGCCTGGTTGGCTATGAAAGTGCCTCGCAGTTCAGCCGTGAATACAGCCGTCTCTTTGGGGCGCCGCCGCAGCGGGATATCAAGCGCATTCGCTTGTGATCGTGAGGCTTGTCTGGCATTGCGACCAGACAGCCTCAGCCGCCTGTCACGTCAACTTGAAAGGCAACTCACGTAACGGTTTACCCGTCAGACTCGCCACCGCGTTGGCAAAAGCCGGGGCCAGTGCCGGCAGGCCGGGTTCACCCATCCCCGTAGGAGGCTCGGCGCTGGGCACGATGTGGACGGCAAATGTCGGCATGTCGGTAATGCGCGGCACGCTGAAGTCAGCAAAATTGCTCTGCTGCACCACGCCATCTTTCAGCGTGATCGCGCCACCTGGCAGGCACATCGACAATCCCATCAGCGCCGCGCCTTGGACCTGGGCCTCGACACTGCGTGGGTTGACGGCCAGGTTGCAGTGCACACCGGCCGTCACGTTGTGCAGCACCGGCCGGCCGTCCTGCACCGAGGCTTCGACGACGTAGGCCACCACCGAGCTGAACGACTCGTGGACCGCCACGCCCCAGGCATGGCCTGCCGGTAACTGGCGCTTGCCATACTCGCTCTTGTCCACGGCCAATTGCAGCGCCTCGCGATGGCGTGGGCTCTGCTCACCAAACAGTTTCATCCGGTAGGCCACCGGATCCTGCCTGGTCGTGCGGGCGATCTCGTCGATCAGCGTTTCCATCACAAACGCCGTATGGGTGGAGCCCACACTGCGCCACCACAGCACGGGAACGTTGAGCTTGGGGTGATGAACCGTCAGCCGCATGGGAAGCGGATACGGATTGCGCAGGCCTTCCGTGGCGGTCGGGTCGATGCCGTTTTTCACCCGCCCGCCAAACACGGTGCCGGTGATGATCGATTGGCCCACCAGGGCGTGGTCCCAGGCGAGCACCTTGCCGCTGTCGTCAAAACCGATGCGCGCACGGTGCAGGTGCATGGGGCGATAGTAGCCGCCCTTGATGTCGTCCTCCCGGCTCCACAGGGTGCGGATAGGGGCGTTGACCCCGGCGGTGCGGGCGGCCTTGGCGATCTCGCAAGCCAGTACGACGAAATCGTTGGTGGGCACGCCGCGCCGGCCAAAACCACCGCCGGCGGTCTGCACGTTCACCTGGATCTGCTCTGGCTTGAGGCCCAGCACCTTGGCGGCCGCGGCACCATCACCGCCAGGGAACTGCGTACCGACCCACAGTTGAGCGCCATCCCCGACTAGCTGCACGGTGCAGTTGAGGGGCTCCATCGGGGCATGGGCGAGGTAGGGAAACACGAACTCGGCGTCCAGTTGATGCGGCGCGCTGGCAAGCGGCGTCATGTCTGCATCAAAGTGCAGCGGGCCGGGTTGCTTGGCCAGTTCCCGGTATTGAGCCAATTGTTTCTCACTGTCCACTTTTTCTACAGCGCTCGCATCCCACTCCACCTTCAGCGCATCGCGTGCCAGCTTTGCCTGCCAGTAACTGTCGGCGACCACCGCAACACCTTCGGCACCGCCGTCCAGTGGTATGCGCAACACGGCTTTTACACCTTTCGTGGCACGTGCCGCGCTGTCATCCAGGGAGGCGATTCTGGCGCCGAACACCGGAGGTCGGGCGACGACAGCGGTGAACTGCCCCGGCAGATGCATGTCGATGCCAAAATCCTGCTGGCCGCTGCTCTTGGCCTTGGCGTCGATGCGTGTCGTGGCCTGGCCGATGATGCGGAAATCCTTGGGATCCTTGAGTGTGATCTGCTCGGGCACCTGCATCGCCATCGCGGCTTCGGCCAGCTCGCCATAGCTCGCTTTACGGCCTGCCGGGCCGAGGACCATGCCGGCCTGGGTGCTCAGGCTCGCCACGTCCACGTTCCAGCGCGCGGCGGCGGCACTCAGGAGCATGGCGCGGGCGCGGGCGCCGAGTTCGCGGTACTGGGTATAGCTGTTCTTGATCGAGTTGGAACCGCCGGTGAGGTGGATGCCGAAGGCCGGGTCCATGTAGGCGGCGTCGCTGTTGCCGTTGCGACTGCGTACCAGGCTCCAGTCGGCATCGAGTTCTTCGGCAAGAATCATCGGCAAGCCGGTCTGCACGCCCTGGCCGAACTCCAGGCGGTTGATGGTTACCGTGACCTCGCCGCTGGGCGCGATCTGCACGAATGCCGAGGGTTGCTGGGTCGGTTTGAGCGGCGCGGCAGCACCATTGGCCTCCTGCGCCAGGGCCAGGTGAGGAAAAGCGCCGAGCGCCAGACCACCGACGCCGACGATCTTGAGAAAACTGCGGCGCGGCAGCGTAGCGGGACCGTCAGCCTCGTCGCGTTCAAGCAGGTGCTGCAAGGCGCGAGGGTGCTCGTTCGGGAAAATCTCGTTCAACATGGTCTGCTCCGATCAGGCAAGGGCTTTGGCAGCATCAGCCACCGCGGCGCGGATACGGGCGTAGGTGCCACAGCGGCAGATATTGCCGGCCATGGCCGAGTCGATCTCGGCGGCCGTGGGCTGCTTGCCCTTGGGCTGGGCCTTGAGGAAAGCGGTCGCGCTCATGATCTGGCCGCTCTGGCAGTAGCCACATTGCGCCACGTCATGCTTGACCCACGCTTCGTGCACGGCGCTGCCGACCGGGTCGCTGCCGTTGGTTGCCGCTTCGATGGTGGTGATCTTCTTGCCTTCGGCGGCGGCAATGGGCGTCACGCAGGAACGAATGGCCTGGCCATCCAGGTGTACGGTGCAGGCGCCACACAACGCCGCGCCGCAGCCGAACTTGGTGCCGGTCATGCCCAGCGTGTCGCGCAAGGTCCAAAGAATCGGGGTGCTTGGGTCTACGTCGACCGTGTATTCACGGCCATTGATGTTGAGGGCGCTCATAGGGGTACCAGCTCCGGATGGTTTGGCTCTGGTCAACTATAGAAAGCAATGCCGGGGGGCGATTGCACAATCCGGGCGGATAATTGCCTGATCGTGCGAATCGAAAAGGTGCTGAGTGTTGCCACAGCACAGCTGAGATCCCAACAGACAACACCCAACAGACAACCTAGCCAGGAGAGCGTCACGTGTGAGTTCCACTCCCTGGCCCCGAACAATACTGACCGCTTACAGCAATGGAATGCTATAGCTCACGATCAGGCGATTCTGATCCTGGTCACGAGCAATATCGCTGCGGGACATGCCGTTGCGCCAGCCGAAACCGACGTTCTTCAACGCGCCGCTCTGAATTACATAGTCCAGGGAGATATCACGCTCCCACTCACTGGCGTCCTGGCCGCTGGCCGTCTGGATGTTGTCGCCCTTGAGGTACATCACCGAGGCCTTCAAACCCGGCACGCCAAGCCCTGCGAAGTCATAGGCATACTGGGCGAATGCCGTGCGCTCGCCGGCCTGGATGAATGTCTGGATGGTACGGTCGGTGTAGAGGTAGAGACTCGCGCCGCCTTCGCCTTTACCCACCAGGCCGCCCTGGTTCAGTTGTGTAAAGTTGCTGTCTTCGGACACGCTTTGATAACCGGCGGTAATGGCATGGCCGCCCAACGAGTAAATGAACGCCGCACTCCAGGTATCGTTGTCGATTTCACCGCTGCCGTCCTTGGTATAGCCGCCGACTTTGTAACCACTGGCGCGACCGGCTGCGCTGCCGTTCTTGCCATCGGACGTGGTCTTGAAATAACGCAGGTCGGTTTTCAACGAGCCGTATTCACCCAACGGTAATACATGCAGCAAGCCGGCGAAGTGCTGCTGGTAATAATCTTCCAGATTGGCGTAGTAATACTGGGCGGTCAGGTCCTTGGTCAGTTTGTAATCGCCACCGGCAAAGGTGAATTTGTTGCTTTCCTGGCTGCCGCCCGCCACGGCCAGGCCGGCGCTGTCACTGGAAGCACGGCCGGTGGCGTGTTCCAGTTGTCCGGCAGTGAAGGTCAGGTTGTCGATTTCATTGCTGGTGACTTGGCCACCCTCGAAGGTTTGCGGCAGCAGGCGGCCATCGTTGGAAACCAGGATCGGCAGCTTCGGCTGCAAAGTGCCGTAACGCAGTTCGGTCTTGGAAACACGCATCTTCGCGGTTGCACCGAGACGCGACCATTGGTCCGCCGCCTTGTCACCATCGTTTGGGAACATCGAGCCGCCAACATGACGACCCGCGCCGCTGTCGAGCTTCAGGCCTAGCAACCCGATCGCGTCCAGGCCAAACCCCACGGTACCGTCGGTAAACCCGGATTGATAATTGAGCATGAAGGCCTGGCCCCATTCTTCGGTCTTCGAAGGTGCGGCGGCGCCATCACGGTTATCGTTGTTGAAGTAGAAGTTGCGCAAGTTCAAGTTGGCTTTGCTGTCGCTGATAAAATCAGCCGACGCCAATGGACTCAGGACCAGACTCACACCGCCAGTTAAAACACTCAGTACTTGCAATAGGGCTTTCATCAGGACGAACTCCACCGCGGAATCACTGTTCCGGGCATGTTGGAAAGGCAGCAGTAAGCTCTCGGCCGATCAGCTGATTGGCCGATGCGTTAAATGACTCGTTAGAAAATCTTCAATGCATAGAGTGGGGTAGGGGATAAATCTCCAAAGCGTGCCATCAGTGAAAGTCCCTGGGTTATCAGTCGATCAATCCATGAGCGTCATAAAAGGGGTACGGCCCGGGATACTCGCCAAACACGCCGTTATGGGTCACCAACCCCTGTCCATGCCAGTGGTGCAGCAGGTAGCCGGGTGGTTCCAGGTTGAAATGCGCGGGAGCGGTTGGCTGTAGATCCAGGACAATTTGATGGGAGGTGCCGGGACACACGCAGCTCAGGCTGCCACCAAAGCGTCGCTGCATCGGCCGATGCAAATGCCCGCACAGCAGGCGCTCTACCTGCGGATGACGGGCGATGACCTGCTCCAGCGCCGAGGCGTTGATGAACGGTTCGCGGTCCATGTGGCCGATGCCGCTGATAAACGGCGGATGGTGCAGGACCAGCAGCGTTGGCACGTCGGGACGACCGGCCAACTGTTCATCGAGCCAGCTCAACTGGCTGTCCAGCAACCGGCCGCCATGGCCGCCGGGAATGGTGCTGTCCAGGCCGATCAGGCGCAGCGGATGTTCGTCAACCACCCAATCCAACGGGGCTCCGGCCACGCTTGGCAAATAGTCATGATCGGCAAATGCCGCCCGCAAATGTTCGCGGTTGTCATGGTTACCGGGAACCAGGTAGCAAGGCATGTGCAGGCGCGCCAGTTCGGGGTGCAGCACGGCATATTCATCAGGGCGACCGAAGTCCACCAGGTCGCCACTGATCACCACGATGTCGGGACGCGGCACCCGGGCATTCAAATGGTCAACGGCATGACGCAACGCGGCGAGGGTATCGACGACGCCATAGGTCAGTTTTTCTCCGGCCTTGAGATGCAGGTCGCTGATCTGCGCAATGAGAAACGGATGATTCAAAATAAGCCCTCTGAAAACACGAATATCACGATGACAAGGTGAACAGCACCTGCGGCTCGACGGCCAAGGAAACCAGGGCGCCAGGGGTGTGTATGACGCTGTCGGTGCTGTCCACCAGCAATGGCTGGGCGGCGCCGACGTCCACCAACAGGCGGCTTTGGGCTCCCTGGAAAAACTGGCCCACCAGTCGCCCGCGCAGATGCCCCTCGTTGTCCATCACCCGCAAATGCTCGGGGCGACAATAGACGGTGGCGGGCAGCCCGGCACCACGCCATGGCAACTCTCCGCCATGGACTTTCAAGCTCAGGGAGGTGTGCTCGAGCACCGCGAAAGCGTTGAGGTTGCCGACAAAACTGGCGACGAAAGCGCTGGCCGGTTGCTGATAGATTTCCCGTGGGCTGGCCAATTGCGCAACGCGGCCGCGCTCCATGACCAGGATCCGATCGCCCAGCGCCATGGCTTCGCCCTGGTCGTGGGTGACGAACACGGCGGTAATGCCCAGATGGCGTAGTAACTGATCCAGTTCGCTGCGCAGGCGCTCACGCAACTGCGCGTCCAGTGCCGCCAAGGGTTCATCGAGCAGCAATACCCGGGGCTTGGGCGCCAGGGCACGGGCGAGCGCGACCCGCTGGCGCTGACCGCCGGACAACTCGTGGATGCTGCGCTTGCCATGATCCTGAAGGCCCACCAGTTCCAGCAGCTCCGAGCAACGCTTGTTCCGTTCGGCAGGCGCCATGCCGCGAATCTTCAAGCCATAGACGATGTTGCCGGCCACATCCAGGTTGGGAAACAACGCATAGTTCTGGAACACCATGCCCACGTCGCGCCGCTCGATGGGCAGGCGGGTAACGTCGGTGTCGCCAAAAAATACCTGCCCCACATCCGGGCGTTCGAGCCCGGCGATCAGCCGCAGGGTGGTGGTTTTACCGCAACCGGACGGACCGAGGATCGCCAAGGTTTCGCCGGCCTCTATGGTCAGGTCCAGGTCATGGACGGCAACGGTGCCGTCCGAGAACGCCTTGCGGCAACCCGCCAGGCGAATGGTGGTTCCGGTCATCGTTTGTCTCCACGGGAAAGGCGCGCGCTGATGGCCTGCAACGCAATCAGCAGCGGCACGATCATCAGCAGGAATATGAGGGTGTAGGCGCTGGCGACTTCCAGCCTGGCCGAGGCATAGCTGTCCGCCAGGCCTACCGGCAATGTCTTGGTCATCGGCGTGTGGAGCATCCAGGTCAGGTTGAACTCGCCCAGCGACAGCGTGACAACCATGAGTACCCCGGCGAGAATCCCTGCCCGACAATTAGGCACCACCACACTGAAGAATCGTCGCAACGGCCCGGCGCCAAGGCTGGCCGCCGCTTCTTCCAGGACGGGCAAGTGCTGGCGTTGCATCACCGCCATCACCGGACGCACGAGGAACGGCAGGGTGAACAGCACATGGCCGACGAGAATGAACAGCCAGCTGCTGCGAAATCCGCCGAATTGGCCATAGGTGAGCAGCAACGCCAGGGCGCTGGCCAGGCCTGGCATCGCCACCGGTAGCACCATCAACTCCTCGAACGCACGGCTGAAGCGGTTGTTCATCCGTACCAGCGCGTAAGCCGCCGGAACACCCACCACGCAAACACTTATTGCGCAGGCCACTGCCAGTTGGAGGGAGAGCCAGACCGTCGGCGAATAGGCCTGCCAGACTTGCACCAGCCAATCGAACGTCAGGCCGCTGGACACGCCCTGGAAATAATTGCGTGTCAGCCCGGCCAGCAGTGACATCAGCACCGGCACCAACATGAACGCGCAGACCAGCAGGGTGAACAGCAACTGCCCGATGAACAGCGTTGAGCGTCTCACAAGACTGTCCTCGAATTTTTCGCCAGGCGCCTGGCCAATAGCAGCACCGCCCAGGTCAGCGCCCCCAATACCACCGACAGCGCAGCCGCCACGGCGAAATTGGCATAATTGGTGAACACGTTGTAGATCGCCACCGGGGTCACGTTCAGGCGGGTGCCCAAGGTGAAGGCCGTACCGAACGCGCCCATGGAAGTGGCAAAGCAGATCGCTCCGCACGAGACCAGCGCCGGCGCCAGGCCTGGGACGATGACATCGCAGATCACTCGCCAGTGGCCGGCGCCCAATGAATGCGCGGCTTCTTCCAGGCTGCGATCCAGGCTTTCGCAAGCGGCCATCACCGTGAGGATCACCCGCGGAATCGAGAAGTACAGGTAACCGATGCAAAGGCCCATCAGCGAGTAGGCGAAGATCCAGCGTTCACCCGCCAGCTCGAGGCCAAGGCTGGCGAACAAGCCTTGGCGCCCAGCCAGCAAAATCACCAGGAAACCGACGACCACACCGGGGAATGCCAGCGGGAAGGTCAACAAGGCGACCAACAGCGAACGACCGAAGAAGCGCTGGCGACTGAGGAAAACCCCACTGATGCCACCCACCAACAGCGCTGCGAGGGTCGTCGCCAGAGCCAGCAGGCAAGTCTGTGCCAGACTGCCCAGGTATTGCGCACTGCCCAGTACCTGCCAATAACCGTTTTCGCCGCCGTCGCGACGTTGCCCGCCCAGCACGATCAGGTGCGCCAGCGGCAACAGCCAGAACGCAAACAGCACCGCTGCCGCAGGCGCCAGGGCCCAGGCCGCGGTCAGCCGCAGACGCGGCACCGTGGCCTGGCCCGACGAGACTCCCCGGGCTTTTATTACCGAGGCGGTCACTTACTTGACCTCTTTCAGGTAACGCGCGGAAAAGGCTTCCTGCGCCGCCGCCATCTGCTCGTAGTTGACCACACCGGCCCGGGCGTAATCGCTGTCCGGCAGGAACTGTGCGGCGACGTCGGCTGGCATCTTCATCGCCCGCACCGGCCGCAGGTAGGCCTTGGCCCAGAGCGCCTGGCCTTGCTCGGACAGGACGAAATCCAGGACCTTCTCGGCGTTGGCTCGATGGGGCGCGTTGCCGACGATGCTCATCACGTAAGGCACGCTGATGCTGCCTTCCCTGGGAATCACGAAAGCGACGTTGGCCTTGTCCTTGTAGCGCGCCCGGTAGGCGTTGAAATCGTAATCGACCAGGATCGGCAGTTCACCGGACAACACCCGCGCATAAGCGGTCTGCTTGGGCACGATGGGTGAGTTTTTCGCCAGTTTCTGGAAGTAATCGATGGCAGGCGTGAAGTCATTGAGGCTGCCGCCCATGGCCTGGTTGATCGCTACCGCAGAAACGTAGCCGACGAACGCACTGGACGGATCAAGGTAGCCGACCATGCCTTTGTACTCAGGCTTGAGCAGATCGCCCCAGCTTTGCGGCACGGGCAAACCGCCCAGTGCATCGACGTTAACCATGATGCCCAAGGTGCCGGAGTGAATGGCAAACCAGTGTCCTTGCGGGTCCTTCAAACCGTCCGGGATCTGCTCCCAGCCCTTGGGCTTATAGGTGCCGACCACCCCGGCTTTTTGCGCCTGCAAACCGAAGGTCACGCCGTAATACACCACATCCGCCACTGGCGCGGCCTGTTCGGCCACCAGTTGTGCCAATGCCTGCCCGGAGTTCTTGTTGTCCAGCGGGACCTGCACGCCGGTGGTATCGGCAATGGCCTTGAGCTGCGTGCCCCAGTCGGCCCATTCCGGTGGGCAGTTGTAGCAAATCGCCGTTTCGGCAGCCTGGGCCAGGCTGGCAACGCCGCAAAGCAGCAACGTCGCCAGGGTTTTACTGAAGCGGATCATCAAGCGTCTCCTCGTAGGGTTGAGTACTTTCGCCCGGCCGGATATGGCAGGGCAGGCAATGGGAAACCGGTGCGGCGCCGCCGATCTGCGCCAGCAGTTGGTCGATCACGGTGCAGGCCAGGGCTTCGATGGGCTGGACGACGCTGCACAGCGTCGGGTGCATCTGAGTGCCGAGGGCGATGCCATCAAAGCCAATGACTGAAAGCTGCTGGGGGACGTGCCAGCCGTTGCGGCGCAGTTGTGCAATCAGGCTGATTGCCAACAGATCGTTTGAGCAAACCAGCGCACTGAGGGCTTGCGGGCCTTGCAGCAGCGGCTCGATGGCGGCGAAGTCGGCTTGGGTATGGGCCGGCATTTCAATCACCGGCAGGCAGTCGAGACCGGCCTCACGCATGGCGTCGCAATAACCGGCGTAACGCAGGCGAGCACGGTCCGATTGCAGTGCCGGGCCGGCCACCATGCCAATGCGCCAATGCCCGGCTTCGAGCAGATAACGCGTGGCGAGGGCCATGCCGGCACGGTTGTCCACCGACACGGCGCTGTAGTCCGGATTGCCCGGCTGGTGATAGGCCAGCACAAAAGGCGTGTCCTCGTTGTCCAGGCTTTGCAGCACGCGGTTGCTCTCGGCGTCGGTCACAGTGAGGACCAGGCCGTCGACGCGCTGGCGCAACAACTCCTCGACCACCACGCTTTCGCGCTCGCTGCTGTAGTCGGTCGTTGCCAGGAGCAGGTTGTAGCCGCGCAAGCGCGCAGCGCGCTCCATGGCCTGGAATTGTTCGGCGAACACTGGATTGAGCAGGTTAGGGACCACCACACCGATCAGCTTGGTCACCTGCAGGCGCAGTTGGCGGCCCAGACGATTGGGCCGAAAACCCAGTTGGCGCGCAGCGGCGAACACTTGCTCGCGGGTCGCCGGACGCACCACTTCAGGGGAGGCAAAGGTGCGGGCCGCGGTTGCCCGCGAAACCCCAGCCAAACGTGCCACTTCTTTCAAATCAGTCATTGTCACTCGCTTGAGATCGATCTCATTGGCGAGGACAGTACCCAGCCGCCATGGCATTTCAGCGACGGAGTGATGACGATTTGATGTCAGTTTGCGATAGCAGCCTCTGACGGTTATGCAGGTCGCGCACGCCGCATCTGGTCGCAGGTCGGCGAAATGGACGCGCTGGCACCAACCATTGGTGCAGGTGGGCGCCGAAGGGGCGAGGGTTACTTGCGAATCAAGGCTATGACGTATTCGCACACTTGCGATGTGGCGTTTTCGAACGTGCAGGCTTCTTCGGGCAGCCCCAGTTGCAAACAGTCGCCTTGCTCCAGGACATAGATGGTAGTGCCCTTGGTAAACGTCAGCGTGCCTTGCGTGGTCCACACCTGCTGATGAAGGAACGCATAGGCCGTGGCGGGGTAGCTGATACGCACGCCCGGAGGCAGTTGCACGCTGATGAGTTCCAACGGCCAGCCCTCCCGCGGGGAGACTTGCTGGCGCGAATAGCCGGTTTCCGGGTCTACCCAGCGCGGTTGCTCTGCCGCCCTTGAAAGAAGTCCCGAGCGCCCCTCGGCTCGATGCAACAGTGTGGAGAGGGGCAAGCCGAACGCCCCCGACAACCGACCCAGGATGGTCGAAGTCGGGCTGACCTGCGCGTTTTCAATTTTGCTGATCATTGCCTTTGATACGCCAGATAGCTGGGCGAGCTCGCCGATGGACCATTCCCGAGCGGTTCGCTCGGCTTTGATGGTGAGGGCGATGTCGATGGGTTGATTGTTCACTATAGAAGACTTCCAGATCGGGGTGATTTAATTTGAGCTTAGCGCCCGACATGCATCTTGTTGGTGCAAAAAATAAATAATGCTCTATTTCTGCGCGATAAAATTTCACCGAATCATAATCTATTGATTTTAAATGGAATTAATATCACAAATTTAATGTTTCAAAATAAATCTATTGTTCGTAGCGCCGTCGATTAAAAGTATTAATTTGTTTGCGGGAATCGCTTGTTTACTATCTGAAACGCGCAGCGACATTCCGTCGCGGCCATCCAAGCTACCTTATCGTATTTGGGGGGATCTATGCCGGCTCAGCAAATGGAACAAGGCTGTCTGACGGGTGAGCAAATCATCCATTCGATTAAAGGAATGATCACGGCTTCGGGGATCAACACCAATGCGTTCTATAAAACCTTTCGACAGGCCCCGCTGCCCAAGGCGACGCTGAAGAAAGTGTTCCAGCAGTACTTTTATTACATTCGTACGTTCCCTCAGATCCTGGCGGGCACCTCGCACCGTACCGACAGCGAAGTGATTCGGATGAAGTTGGCGCGCACGGTCGTGTCTGAGCTGGGCGATGGGGTAGGCGAGGCACACTTCATCATGTTTGAGCGTGTACTTGCCGGCGTTGGCATCACGTTGGATGACTGGAAGAAGGTTGAATATATTCCCGAAGCCAGTGAGCTGGTCGACGGCCTGCGTCGAATTTTCCTCGAGGGTTCGACAGAGCATGCCATTGGTGCTCATTACGTTATCGAAGAGTTCGGCTTTCCGATGATCGCCAACCTGTACGAAGGCTTCCGCCTCTACAGCGGGTGGAAACACGAAGACTTCACCTACTTCTATCTGCACATGCTGGTAGAAACCGATCATGTGCAATGGATCAGTGACGCGGTCATGGAGGCGGCCCGGGACACTGACAACGGCAACAATATTCTGGAGGGCGCTGCCGATGTACTGAACTTGTTGACCCGATTCTGGCAAGGACTCAACCGAGTAGCCACTCACGCCTGACCGATCAATACAAGGGGGCGGGAAGTCATGGATGATTTGACATTGATTGGTCGAGTGGCGCCCTTCAGGGATGCCAGTGCATACGCAGCATCCTCAGGAGCGTTGAACCTTTCGCAAGGAATTCCTGAACCCCTGTTTGACAATGCCATGAATGCGGCGCTGGCCCGCCAGGTCCGGGCGGGCTGGCAGTACGCCGACCCTCGCGGCGAAATGATTTTGCGCGAAAGCATTGCAGCTCACAGTGCAGGCTATGCACCCGACAGCGAAGTGCTGGTGACCAGTGGCTGTACCGAGGCCTTGTACCTGGCCCTGTACGCAGCGTCCACGCAGTACGGCAGCCGGGTCGCGTTCTTTGAGCCCTTTTATCCCTATTACCCAGGAATGGCCTCGTTGCTGGGGTTGGAGTTTGTTGCAGTGCCGTTGTCGGCAGGGGAGTCGATCGGCCCCGATTGGGCAGTGCTCGAACAGCAATTGCGCGCTGGTGTTCGCATACTGCTGCTCAATACACCCCATAACCCGACGGGGTGGTGCATGTCCGCTGATGATTGGCAGCACATGGTGGCGCTGGCAAAAAACCATGACTTCATGGTGATTGTCGACGAAGCCTATCGTCACTATCAGTACGACACTGACACATCGGCGCGGTACCCCCGGCAGCAGATTCCCATGATGGTGGCAGGCAGCGCATCAAAGTTGTTGTCCATGACGGGCGTCCGGATCGGCTGGTTGTGCGCGCAGGCAACCTTCATGGAGCGAGCCTATGCCCATCACCTCTACCTGAGCTATTGCCAACCCACCCCCATACAGGCAGCCGTTGCTGTTTTGCTCGATGAGTTGACCGCCGGGCGCCTGGATAGCCTGCGCGAGCACTACAAGCACAAACGTGATCGCCTGGCAGGTGCGCTGACGGCTGCCGGGCTGGATATCCGGTTACCGGCGGGGGGCCATTACATCATGGCCGACTATTCACGGCGGGCGCCTTCATTGTCCCCCGTTGAATTCAGTCAACACCTGGCCGTTCGTTGCGGGGTCATGCCATTGCCTGCGACGCCCTTCTACCAGGGGCCGTGCCCCACCTATGTCAGGTTTTCTTTCTCGGTAGCCAAACCCATTGTTGATCAAGCCTGTGCCCGCCTGGAGGATTTTTGAAATGGAGCAGCATGTGTTCGACGTCATTGTCGTAGGCGGCGGTCCCGCAGGGCTTAGCGAGTGTATCCGGCTGATTGATCTGGGCCTGAAAGTCGCTGTTATCAGCGATGTATTCGGGGGGTGCATGGGCATGATGGGGGATCATCCATTGCAGTCCTACTGCAATGAACTGGAGATCGAAGGCGCGCCCTATCCCTTGCATCGGTTCATGCGCAAGTTGTGCGTCAGCCCCACCGGTGAGGAATACGCAGCCTACATCCGTAGTAACTTCGAAGCCTTGCCCTTGACCAGGATCCAGCAACGGGTGGTCACCGTCAGCAAGGCCCAGGGGCTGTTCGAGGTGAGCCTGGCCCCGGGTTCCCAGCATCGGTCCTTGCGTGCACAGCAGATTATCCTGGCAACCGGGATTCGCCCGAAGGCGCCGCCCTTCGAAATGCCCAGTGCCCATTGGTTGAAGTGCTTTGACGTCTATCAAATGGTTGCGCGGGGCGAGGCCCACCGTTTCCTGCAGCAGGATGTGGTCATCTTCGGCAGCGGTAACAGTGCGTTTCAGATCGCACTGCTCCTGGCCCCGTTCGCCCGCAATGTGTCGATCCTGATCAAATCCTATCTGGGGCTGTATCCCCAAGAGACCGATGATCGCTTTGCCCTCAGGTCCCTTAGCCAGCGCACGCTGGAAATGATTGCCAAGACTTCGTCCAGTACCTTTCAGGGGCCGCTCAACAGCGCCAGCAGCACAGGCCGGGCCAATATCTGGCTGCATGCCTACAGCAGCATTCGCCAGGATGGCGACAAGGTCGTCCTGGACCTTCCGTCGTCACTCAACGGCAATCCGCTGCTCCAGGCTTCCTGTCGCAAGGCTCAAGAGGCGGGCCGGTTGGTCGCCGCCCAGGCATCCGACGGGCATGAGTTGCACTTGGATGTGTCGGCCAAGGAGCAATGCCTTGTTTCGGCCATCGGCGTCACCGCACAACTCCCCGCCACCGACTGGCCGCAACTGCTCAACCAGCAAACCGGCTTTACCTGCCACCAGGATGGGAAAAGCCCTGTCGCCGGCCTGTATTTCGCGGGTGCTGCCTCAGGTTATGCGTCGATCAATACGATGGTGCCGGCAGCTGCAGAAATGAGTGCCGCAATATCGCTGCAAGAAGGACTGCGGTCATGGGCGTGAGGATGTTCCAGCCGCTGCGCCTGGACCTCGGCGACGTGCTCGGGCAGTCGGCAGCGGAGCTCAGGCAGGCCATCGCGCAGGCCAAGGTGCTGGTCATCGCCAACCAGGACGTCAGCGTCGCCCCTTATGTGCAGTTGATGCGCAGGCTGGGCTCGCCTGTCCATCATGTGTTGGCCAAGTACTGCCTCGAGGATTATCGGGAAGTGCTGACCGTGACCAATCTCCATCGGGACGGCCAGGCCCTGGGCGTGCATGAAGGAGGAGGGTATTGGCACACCGACATGTCGTACAAATCGGCGAACACGGTGTTCACCTCACTGCTGTCGGTACGTGTACCAGACCAGCACGGCGAGACCCAATTCATCGATTGTGTCGCGGGCCTGCATCAGGTTCGCCAGTGGCTGGAAAGCCCAGGTTGCCCGTCGTACCTGAAGGGGCTCGACCTGGAAAACCTGCGGATTCACCACCGTTTCGGCAATCGAGACGCGCTGCGCAATGCCGACGCCGCGGTGCAACAGCTCAATTCCCAGGAGGCTGGCGCACTGGAAAACACCGTGGTCCACCCCCTGGTGTACAAACACCCGCTCGCTTGCACGGCGTCGCTGTATGCACCGGCTGCCACGGCCATGCAAATAGAAGGGGTCACGCCTGCACTGTCCCATCGCATTCTCGACAGTCTGGTCGACTTCCTTGTCCAGCACGCACCGCGCTATCGGCATGCCTACCGCCCAGGCGACATCGTCATCTGGGACAACCTTTCAACGCTGCATAAAGGTCCGCCCATACCCAAAAGTGAAGGGGGCGCCGATGCGCGCCTTCTCTATCGCATGAACGTCGACTTCCAGTGAGGCACTACCATGATCCAGACCATCGTTTTCCTGACGCCCCATTACCTTAACTTTGCCTCCGAGAAGGCGCTGCAGACACTGGGTCGAGATTGCCGGACAGTGCTGATCGCCTATCACGCCGACGTCCTGCCGCCTACGCTCAAGCGCAATGTCTCGCAGATCGTGCGTGTCGATGCCGACCTGCAGCGCAACATCCGCCCGTTGCTGGATCATGACCAATGTCGCAGCGTCATCAGCGATGAGCTGCGAGCCGTGCAGGGCAAAACCTCCTCATTGCGTATTTTCTGCCAGGAAGAGTGCCACGTTGAACTGGCGGCTCAGTTGCGCGAGGAGTTCGGATTAGAAGGCGACACACAGGCGATCGTGGCGAACTTTCGCGACAAGGTGCTGATGAAACACGCCGTCAGCAAGAAGGGGATACGCATTCCCGAGTTTGTGCCACTGGATCACGTACGGCTATCGGCTGAGCCTCAGGCTTACTACGCTGATCTGACGGCGCGATTGGGCTTGCCCCTGGTCCTGAAGCCGGTGAACGCAGCGGGCAGTTTCGAGGTGTCGATCATTCGCAACGAGGCCGAATTCATCAAGGCCCGCGAACAAGTGTTGGCCTCGCCGTATCATTTTGATTATGAGGTGGACGAGTTCATTGACGGCGACATGTTCCAATGCGACTCGTTTGTGGTCGACGGTCAAATCCGCTACTGCGGTGTGCTGGAACTGGGCTGCACCAACTTCGACTTTGTCCAGGGCAAGCCCTTGAGCGTGATTCCCGTGGCCGACCCCACGCTCAAGGCGACCCTGGAGGCATTCAATCGGGACGTGATTGCGGCCCTGAACTTTCGCAACGGTTCGACGCACCATGAGGTCTTCGTGGACCGCAAGCGCGGTTATCCGGTGTTCCTGGAAATTGCCGCACGCGTACCTGGCGGCATCGGGGTGCCGTACCACGAGAAAAACAGCGACATCAACCTGATCGACGCCAATCTCTACCTCGTAGCCGGCGCCGCAGCACTCGATGACATCAAGCCCAACGAGAAGAACAACGTTGTGTCCGCCTTGTTGCCCTTGCGCAAGGGCCGAATCAGCCAGCTCAACGAACCGCCCATTTCCAGTACCTACGACATCGACTGGCGGGTCGCCCCCGGAAT
This sequence comes from Pseudomonas sp. A-RE-22, assembly GCF_019956035.1. Taxonomy (NCBI): domain Bacteria; kingdom Pseudomonadati; phylum Pseudomonadota; class Gammaproteobacteria; order Pseudomonadales; family Pseudomonadaceae; genus Pseudomonas; species Pseudomonas sp. A-RE-22. The sequence goes on along the minus strand of NZ_JAHBCZ010000018.1, from coordinate 27,905 downwards.
GGTGGTGGACTCCCGGTCCCTGGCCGATACCGCGGGCATCCTGACTTTGTACAACGCAGACCCAAAGGTACTTCGAGCCGACTTCGAAGCCTTGCAGGACTACGTACCGACCCAGGTGGAAGTGCTGGAGCCGGGAACCGCTTGATTGATCCAGCGGGCGGCAGGCAACAGGTTTTTCTCAAGGAGCAGGCATGAAGACAGGAATACTCGGTGCCGTCAGCATGGCGGTCTACTGCATCTCGACGGCGCTCTCGGCCGTCTGGGTCATGGTGGCGTTCACCCGCATCAGTGGGGCGGCGTTGACATTCATTACCTTCCTGATGGCCTGGGCGGTATTTTTCCTGGTGCATACCTTGCGGGGTCATGACCCGTTTCGTCTGCTGCGCGAGGAGTGGCGAGGCGTTCTGCTGCTCAATGTGCTGACGTTGTTCAGTTGGTGGTTGATGTTCATGGCATTGCAGCGCATTGAAGCGTCGGTGGAGTCAGCGATCTATCAGGGCTGGATGCCGCTGGTGGTGGTGGTCTGTGAAATGCTGGTGGCGCGCTCCTCGGTCAGTCGTTCCCGCTGGCTGGGCGCGCTGCTGATCCTGTTGTCGCTGATGGCGTTGGTCCTTATGCGTCTCGCGCTTGGAGTCACGGCCCAGGTAAGCCTGGTCAACTTGCATGAGGGCATTGCCCTGGCGACTGTCGCCGGGATCACTGGCGGGATCTATGTGTTCTGCTCGGCTCGACTGAACCGCGATAGCAAGTACAGCGCCATGGATATCCTGTGCGTCAGGTTCTTCCTGCTATTGATCGTCACAGGGTGGGTCGGCCGGGAAAATTTGCACCAGTTGCTCACGCTGGATACCGCCATGCTCGGCCAGTTGATCAAGCTGGCGTTTGTCAGCGTGCTGATTCCGGTGTTTACCCTGCAATTTGCCATTCAGCACCTGGGAGGCGGGCGGGTGTCCATTCTCACGCCTTGCGTACCGGTCATCGCCTTGGCCGCCGAGTTCGTGCTCTCCACCTGGCATAGCCCTTGGGTTCCCGTCCTGGTTACGGTGGTGTGTGTGGCGGTGTTGTTGTCCAACGTCTGGTTTTCGCGAGACAGGCGCGTTGTTCGTTCAGGGCCCATGCCTGTTGCCCTTCAAAAATAGACTTCTGTTTGCTGGAGCATCCCATGACTCTTTCCTTGGCCTTTGCGCAGGGGGCGGCAGACGCGTGCTCGAATGACGGCCGCAGCGTGCTGGCACGCACGTTGGAAATCGCACGAACCTTGATCGGTTTTCCTTCGGTCAGCGACCGCTCCAATCTGGACCTCATCGAATGGGTGAGCGGTTACCTGCACGGCTTCGGGGTACAGGCCCGGATTCTGCCGGACGCCTCCGGGCGCAAGGCGAACCTGTTTGCCAGTCTCGGACCGCCGCGCCCCGGGGGCATCATCCTGTCCGGACATACTGACGTGGTGCCGGTAGCGGGCCAGGCCTGGGCGCAGGATCCGTTCAGCGCTCACCTGGATCAGGATCGGCTCTACGGTCGTGGCAGTTCGGACATGAAGGGGTTCATCGCCGTGGTGCTGGCAATGGTTCCCGAGCTGATGGCGTCTGCACGACAAAGCTTTCACCTGGCCTTGTCCTATGACGAAGAAGTGGGGGCGATGGGGGCGAAACATCTGGCCCCATTCATCTCCCAGGCACAGCTGGAACCCGCCGGTTGCATTGTCGGCGAGCCGACTTCAATGGCGTTGGTGATCGGCCACAAGGGGCGTCACGAAATCAATTGCTGCGTCCATGGCAAGGTGGCGCACTCATCGTTGCCGAGCGAGGGGGTCAACGCCATCGACTATGCCGCGCGGGTACAGATGCAGCTTCAGCAAGTGGCCAGGCGGCTTTCACAAGGGCCGCTGAATAGCGGGTTTGATGTCCCGTACACCACCGTCCAGGTCTGCCGGGTCAATGGCGGTGTCGCTGGCAATGTCATTCCTGGTCAATGCAGCTTTGACTTTGAGATTCGCTACCTGCCCGGCTGCGATGCCGAGCAACTGCTGGTGCAGATCAAGGACGACGCCAAGCAGGCCATGCACAGTGAGATGGATGATCGCGCCGCGGCGGCGTCCATCGAGTTTTCCCACACGCTGCACACCCCGGGGTTGGATGAGAAAGGCAACCAGGCGTTCGCGCAGTGGGTCCGCGAGGCTAGCTCAATGGCCCATGGCCGACAGCGCGTGGCGTACAGCACCGAGGCCGGGCTGTTTCAGGCCGCAGGGATCCCCACGATCGTCTGCGGCCCAGGGAGCATCAAGCAAGCGCACAAGGTGAACGAGTATGTGGACCTGGCTCAGCTTGAGGCCTGTGAACAGTTCCTGCGCCGCCTGGCACGTTGTGAGCCATTGCCTCCATTTCCCGCTGGGGGTGCGCAATGAGCGCCACAGCCCAGGATAGCCAGGGGCGCAAACGCAGAAAACTGGTGCTCGCGGTGAGCGTGGGCGCCGCCCTGGAATGGTTCGACTTCACCCTGTTTGCGATCTTCGCCTTGCAGATCGCCGCGGCGTTCTTTCCGGCATCCGATCCATTGATGTCGTTGCTCGCGTCCTACCTGGCACTCGCCGTCGGCTTCGTGGCCCGGCCGTTGGGCGCGCTGCTGATGGGGCGCTATGCCGATCGCCAGGGGCGCAAGGCCGCGTTGACGCTGTCGATCATGCTGATGGGCGCCGGAACCCTGATCATTGCCGTATGCCCGACCTACGAGACCATCGGTTGGTGGGCACCGCTGAGCATTGTCGTCGCGCGCATATTGCAGGGGGTTGCAGCAGGAGGAGAGATCGGTGGTGCGCTGGCCTATCTTGTCGAGACAGCACCTGCGGACCGCCGCGCGTTATTTGCGTCCAGCCAACAGGTGGCGCAAGCCGGATCATTCCTGCTATGCGGTTTAAGTGCGAGTCTGTTGTCGAGCGCGCTGACGCCCGCCCAGTTGGATGAGTGGGGTTGGCGCGTGCCCTATGTCTTCGGACTGCTGGTCGTGGTGGCGGGCTTGAAAATTCGTCGCAGTCTCGAGGAAAGCGAGCCGCTGCGCCGCTTTCTCGATAATCAAGATAAGCACGCGCTGGCCGGGAAGGGGCCTAACCTTCGCCCCTATCTGCCCAACCTCGTGAGGGGGGTGCTGATCGTCGTTCTCTGGACGGTCGCGACACAATTGATCAACTTCATGCCGACCTATGCATCGATGGTGCTTGAACTCCCGCGCAACAAGGCCTACCTGGGGTTGGTGCTGGTCGGCCTCATCACGCTGCTGTGTCCGTTAACGGCACTGCTGTCGGACCGCATCGGGCGCTACACCGTGATGCTCATCGGTGCCGTGGGGGTCGCGCTCTGTGCCTACCCAGGGTTCGTATGGCTGAACAACAGTCCCAGTCTCCAGACGCTGATCAGCTTCCAATGTGGGCTGGCAGTGCTGATGGTGCTTTACACCGGGCCGGCTGCAGCAGCCCTGGCAGAGCTGTTTCCGGTGCAGGTCAGGGCCCTGGGTGTCTCGCTGGCCTACGCCTTATCGGTGACCCTCTTCGGCAGTGCCACGCCTGCGCTGATTACCCTGATCTACCGACAGAGCGGCGATGCCCTGGCGGCGGCCCACTGGCTGTTTGCGGCGGCCTGCCTGAGTGCGATACCGCTGGCCTGGGTAAGCCTGTCGAAATACCGGGCAAGCGCCACCCCGGCGTTGGCCGCCGAGCATGAGACTTGAGCGAAGATGACTCACGATCCTCATTGAATGCTCTGGGTAAACCCGCACTGCCTGGCAGACCACACCACCGCCAATGTCAGCAACAGGAGAATGACCAGGACCGGCGCAAACGCAACGACACCGAGGTGATCGAGCAGGACGCCCCCCACGATCCCACCCCCGGCAATGGCGACGTTCCAGGCCGTGACCAACATCGACTGGGCGAGATCCGCTGCCTCTCCGGCCGTCTTGGCGATCGCCGTCTGGAACAACGTCCCGGCCCCTCCAAAGGCGATTCCCCAGGCCGCTACCGCGATGTAGATCGCGGCAGGGCTGTCGCTCATGGCACCTAGCGTCAGTGCCGAGATGGCGAACAGCGCCGTGCTCGCAAGGGTCAATGCCCGTAGATGGTGATCGATCAGCACGCCGACGACCCAGATGCCCAGCAACGATGCGACCCCGAAGACCAGCAGAACCAGGTCGGTCCGCTCGCCCAGGCCCGTCGTCATCAGGAACGGCGCGATATAGGTAAAGAGAATGTTGTGCGCCAGGACAAAGGCCAACACCACGAACAACACCGAGCGAACGCCCGGCAGGGTGAAGACCTGACCCAGGGCAAGGCGTTTGCCGGTGGTTTGCCCGGGAAAGTCAGGCACCTTGAGTCGTACCCAGACCATCAAGGCGACGGCGAACAAGCTCATGATGGCGAAGCTCATCCGCCAACCGATCAAATTGCCGAGCAAGGTGCCGGCCGGTACGCCCAGGGATAACGCCAGGGGTGCACCAACCATGGCTATCGCAATCGCCCGACCTTTCTGGCTCTCGGGCACCATGCGGGCGGCATAACCGGCCAACAAGGCCCAGAGCAGCCCGGCCGATACGCCACCCAGCAAGCGGGCAACGATCGTCAAGCCATAGTGGGACGAAAGCGTCGTGACTGTATTGGCCACGGCAAAACCGGCAATGGCCAACAGCAAGAGCGGCCGGCGCCGCATGCCTTGGGTCGCGGCCGTCAAGGGAATGGCCGCCAGCAAGGAACCTATCGCGTAGACCGTGACCAACTGGCCGGCGAGGGCTTCGGAAATTGCCAGCCCTTCGCTGATCTGTGAGAGAAGGCCGGCGGGCAAGGCTTCGGTGAGAATGGTCACGAACGCTGCCAGCGCGAGGGCAAACAGTGACCCGATGGGGAGCGGCGCAGCGTCTTGAACGACCTCGTCCTCGGCGTCGATATGGGTATTGGCAATCGTCATGTGTCACCTGCTTGGAACGCTTCTGGCCCGCCGGATAGCGGCGTCAGTCGCAGATTGATAAGTGCCGACTACGGTAAGGGTCCCTTCTTTGCGAGACAAGAATGCTAGAGTGCGCAACACATCGGAAAAAATGTCCGTAATGGGAGCCTGGCGTGGAGTCACTGAGCGGGATTGATTTTTTTGTTCGCGCGGCCGAAACCCGCAGCTTTTCAGAGGCGGGCAGGGCGCTTGGCATTTCGTCTTCGGCGGTGGGCAAAAGCGTCGCCCGGCTCGAGGAACGGCTGGGTGTGCGGCTGTTTCATCGCAGCACGCGCAGTATCACGCTGACGGCGGAAGGGACGCTTTTCCTCGAGCGTTGCCGGCGTATTCTCTGCGAAGTCGAAGCGGCCGAACTGGAGTTGTCGGAAACCCGCAAAGCGCCGCGGGGCAAACTGCGGGTGAGTTTGCCACTGGTTGCAGACCTGGTCATGCCGACGCTGATGGCCTTCATGCGCCGCTACCCCAGTATCGAACTGGACCTGGATTTCTCCGACAGGCTGGTGGACATCATCGAGGAAGGTTTCGATGCCGTCATTCGGACTGGAGAACCGAACGACTCCCGGCTGATGTCCCGCCCGTTGGGCGCGTTCAAGCTCGTCGTGGTCGGTTCGCCCCGGTACCTCGCCGAACACGGCACGCCGCAGGTGCCGACGGATCTGCTGCGCCATGCCTGCCTGTTATACAAGTTTCCCAGCACTGGCAGGATGCAGGTCTGGCCGATAAACGGGGAAGGGCAGCCGGATCTCAACTTGCCGGCGACCCTGGTCTGCAACACCACCGAGGCGTTGCTGTACGTCGTGCGCGATGCATTGGGGATTGCCTGCGTGCCGGACTTCACTGTGCGCGATGCCATCGCCAGCGGTGAACTGGTCACCGTCCTCGATGACTTCAATCGGCATCAGAGCACCTTCCGCATGCTCTGGCCTTCAAGCAAGCACCTGGCGCCGAAACTGCGGGTGTTCATTGATTTCATGAGCAGTGAATTGTTCAAGTGACTCATCGGCGATATACCCCATTCCCTGTGGGAGCGAGCTTGCTCGCGATGAGGGCAGCCAATCCAGCATCCATGTAGCTGGACCCCCGCTATCGCGAGCAAGCTCGCTCCCACAGGGGAAAACTCCTGCCTATCACTGATGCGGACAGGCGCTCATCGCTCACGGTAACGCCGAGCGGTTGCCGGGCCTATGACGCGAATCGTGGCGAATGTCTGGAACCTGTTCAGATCAAGGAGCCTTGTTCTCGACCAGGCAGTTTCCGCCATCCACCACGATGACTTCGCCAGTGAGGTAGCTCGCCTCTGAAGAGGCAAGGAAAGCCACCAGTGCAGCGACCTCTTCGGGACGTCCGGCGCGGCCCATCGGCGTGTAACCGGCCGCTTTGGCTTCCTCTGTAGTGGTCGATCCCGTGGTGATCCAGCCGGGAGCGACGCTGTTTACAGTGATCCCTTGCTGGGCGACTTCCAGCGCCAGGCTCATGCTCATTCCGACCATAGCGGCCTTCGCGGCGCTGTAGGCCGCTTCACCGGGGTTGCTGCAGCGGGTGCCGGTAGTGGAACTGATGTTGACGATGCGCCCGTAACGGCGCGCCCGCATGCCGGGCAGAACAGCCCGTGTAAGAAGAAAGGCCGTGGTCAGGTTTCGCGCCAGCGTCAGGTTCCAGGTGTGCAGATCCATGCTTGCCAAGTCGGAAAAAAACTCCGGGCTGCCTTGCATGGCCATGCCCGCGTTGTTGACCAGGATATCGATCTGGCCCCAGAGGGACTCCGCCCACGCCATGAACTCACGAACCTGGCTTTCATCGGTAAGATCGAGGGCCCGGCCTTCGACTTCGAACCCTTCGGCGCGCAGTTCTGCGACTCGATCATTGATTCGCGCACTGCTGGCGGTGACGATCAGCCTGGCTCCCGCCGCGCCAAGCCTGCGGGCGATCGCCATGCCGATTCCGATCTCGCTTCCAACCCCACTGACAAGGGCCACGGGGTTCTGTCCGGTTGGGTCTGGCATGATGTCTCCAGAGGTTGCACGTGATTGCCTGGTGTCCGAACTCTATCGTCGAGGCTTACGGCGCCGTTTGCTCCTGATAACCCTTGCGCAGTTTTTCCGCGATCAGCTTTTCAGCTTCCCGCAGTGCACGTTCGGGGCTCTCCAGAGACTTGATCAGGGTCTGGCCCTTGGTCCCCATGCGGCCGAAGTTGACCACCACATCCGTCGCCGTGACGCCGATGCGCCAGAACTTGTTGGAGTTGCCTTCACCAAAGGTGAACTCACGCATTGAGGTTGCCGGTTCAGCGACAGGCTCCGCTGGCGGTTCGGTGTCGACGCTTTCCACTTCCGGCTCCGGCTCCAACAACACGGGCGCCTCTTCACCACGAAGCAGGGCTTCGATCCGGTTCAGCACCTCTTCACGATCCCGCAGCCAGTCATGGCTGAGTACGTCGATGATCTTCCAGCCAAAACTGCGCAGCACGGTCGGCCGGAACACATAACGTTCGCGCACGTTCGCCGTCGCCGACGCGTCGCTATCGAGCAGGATACCGAGGCTGAAGTGTTCGCCGCTGGCATCGCTGATCGCCAGGTCGCAGCGGAATTGCGAACGCCCGACAGACTCTTGCACCTCGTGCCCGCGTTTGCGCAGGGCGCTGGCGAGGGCGGCGCGCAGGCTGTCCTTGGGCAGGGTGACGGCAAAGGACTGCTTGGCCCCCGGATTGAGGTTGGCCAGGATGCCCTGGGAGCGCGGCGCGTCTCCGTTGGCGCTGGCCTGGGCAAATTGCAGGAAGGCACGAAGGGCTGCAGCACCGTCGTTGTGGGTGTTGGTGATGGCATCGGCCTCGATGCTGGAAATGATCGCCATGCGTTTGCGCGCGCGGCTGAAAATCACGTTGAGGCGTTTTTCCCCGCCGCGCTGATTGATCGGGCCGAAGTTCATCAGCATTTTGCCGTTCGGCCCTGGCGCATAGCAGATGCTCAGGATGATCACGTCACGTTCGTCACCCTGGACGTTTTCCAGGTTCTTGACGAACAGGCCGTTGAATTGCCCGGCGTCTTCACGCACGTATTCGCGCTCAAGGCGCGTGGCGAAGGCCGGGTCACTGGCCGCAAGGTTCTCCAGCGCCTGTTCTATTTCCCCTTGCTGCGCTTCGGAAAACGCCACGATGCCCAGGCTCAGGCCTGTCTCGCGTTGCAGCAATTCACGCACCAGGTTGGCGATGTAACGCGCCTCGGCCACGTTGCTGCGGCTGAGGTACACGCCATCGCGCATTTTCAGGAAGCTGATAGGGTTGTCGAGCAAGGTATCGGTGCCCTGGATGACCGCCTGTTCATCGCTGGAGTCCAGTGGCCCGTTGGCCGGGGCCGGGCGCTCGATCCGGCGGTCGGGGATCGTGATCAGTCGCCCTTCATAGAAGGCCGCGTTGGAAAAACTGATCAGCGCTTCGTGCCGACTGCGGTAGTGCCAGGCCAGCAGGGTGGCCGGCAGATTGCGTGCGGCCTGGCTCAGCAGGCTGTCGGCGTCGAGGTTGATCTCGATCTGCTCGCCGTCCTCCATGGCAATCAACTCATTGTCGTCCTGGTCGCCGCCACTGGAGAAGAAGTTGGTCGGTGGCAATTGCATCTCATCGCCCACCACAATCACCTGCTGCGCGCGGCTCAGGGCGGGCACGGCTTCCTCGCTGGGGATTTGGCTGGCTTCGTCGAAGATCACCACGTCGAACAGGTCCGGGGCGAGGGGCAGGGTGTCGGACACCGACAACGGGCTCATCAGCCAGATGGGCTTGAGGTCATTGATCACCCGGCCACTGTCGCCGCTGGCCAGTTCGCGGATGGAGCGATAACGCATGGTCTTGCCCAACTCGTGCTCCAGCTCGCGGCGGCCTTTGGCATAGGCTTTCTTGAACTCACGGGCCGCGGCATCCAGTTGGGTCACCGACATGGCCGACTGTTTCACATGTTCGAGGAAACGCTGCTGCAACGTGGCGCTGAGGACATGGGCATTGTGTTTGAGCAGGCTGTTTTCGGCCTGGCTGACCTGGTGGGTCGCCAGGCTCAACGCCGCGCCGTCGAAGCGGGCCAGATGCGGGTTGGCGCGATACAGGCGGGTCAGGTTCTCCTGGGCAATCAAGGCATCAAGCGATCGCTGCACCAGGGCGTGCTGTTGCAAAGCCAGCAGACAGACCGGATCGGCCTGATGCAGTTCATTGAGCAAGGGCAGGCTATCGGGCAGTTCGTCGAGTTCTTCGCGTAGGTCGCGCAGATACTCGGCCAACGTCCCCAGGCTCGGTGCCGATTCGAACACGCAGTACTGACCGACGAGTTGGGCCAGGCGCGCCACTGGCTGACGCAGGTTGGCCTCCTGGCGCACAGCGGGCAAGGCTTCAGGGCTGCGGCGCAGGCGTTCGATCCATTGACGCAACAGGGGCGAGGTGTTCAGTTGTTGCAGCAAGGCGTGCAGATTTTGCACAAAGACGTCGACGTCTTGCACGCCATAGAGACCTTGCAGGCGCTGTTGCTCGACCTGTAGCTGGACATTGACCACGTGTTCGCCAGCAAGGTTGTCGAGCACGCTGCGATAACTTGGGCGTATGGCGTGTTGACTGAAGTCATAGCGCCGTTGCAGTTCGCTACGCAGTTGCCACCAGGCCGGTTGCAGCCAACGCAGCAACGACCCTTCCAGGCGTTGCACCAGGGCTCGGGCCGCTTGGGTATCTTGCGCGTCGAGCTTGTCGCGCCAGTGGCGGTTCGTCTCGCGGATGCCGTGTTGCTGCACGGTCAGCGCCTGCAAGGCGGCGTGCTCAGCGTGCAGTGCCAGGGAGCCCGCTGAACCGGGTTCCAACAGGTCGAGGTGGGAGGCGAGGTTGGAGCCGGTCATTTGCTCGGCCGCCAGGGTCAGGACCTGTGCATCAACCAGGCCGGTGTCACTGGACAACAGGCTCGACGATGACTCCAGCAGTGGCTCGACGCTGTCCATCAGCCCGCTGGCTTCATCCAGGAAGGCCTTGAGCTGGCCATAGGCATGTTCGTGGGTGATGACATTTGAGGCCAGGCGACTGAAAGGGTGGCGCGCAAAACTGTCGAGGCCGAAGCGCTCGGTCATGGCCTGGTACAGCCGCCCAGTCAGTTCGCTTTGTGACTGCCAACGACGCCATTCAGGCAGGCGCTCCAGGGCTTCGGGGGGCAGTTTTGAAGCAGCGCCGGGCAGTTCGATCAAGTGCCGCACCAGCTCGCGCACTGAACACGCCAGGGTTTGCGGAACCCCGGCCATGGCCTGCTCGAAGCGCTCGATCAGGTCCAACTGTTGAGTCATGGTAGCGAGAACGGCGCTGCGTCTTGCTTGCAGCTGTGATGACTGGGCATCGCCAGCGATCCAGCGCTCATAACATTCGCGCAGGTTGCCGACGAAGGCTTTCTTGTCGCTCTGGGAGTCGTGGATCAGGCAGCACAGCTCACCCAGTTCACTCTGTTGCAAGCGATGGAACACCACGTCCAGCGCCGCACGCTTTTCGCAAACAAACAGCACCCGCAGGCCGCGGCCGGCGTAATCGGCGATCAGGTTGGTGATGGTCTGGGACTTGCCGGTGCCCGGTGGCCCTTGAATGATAAAGTTGCGCCCGGTTCGCGCCAGACTGACGGCGGCGTTCTGCGTGGCATCGCCGGCGACGACGTTCCATTGCTCCGGCAGCGGGATCGGGTCTGGCGCCTGGACTTCGATCTCCCGGGGTTCGATGGAGAACATCCGGTCGAACGCCTCGTTCTGGGCCGGTTCCTCGATCAATTGCGCGTAGTCGCGTACCAGCGACATTTTGCGGTAATTGAAATTCGCCAGGGTGACCTGGGTCAGGTCGATATCCCAGGCATAACGATGCCCTTGATCCTGGGGCAGGGCGTAGGTGCTGCTCTCGGTGCTGCTCGCCACCATTTGCGGGTGCTGGGTGCGCACCGCAGGCTTGGCGCCGACGGCACTGCGCAGGGGCAAATCGCTGGGCAGGACCTTTTCCCGGAACAACTGCAGGCCCAGAGGGCGATAGTCCTCGCGGTCGTAGCTGAAGTCTGGTTTCACCGGCGGCACGGCCGAGCGCTGGCGGGCGCGGCGGCGCTGGAAGTGGTGCAGGTGCTGGACCGCTTTCTGATGGATCAGCTCGATTTGCGGTTTGCTTTGCAGACGCAGTTCGACGCCCGGCTCAGTCAGTTTGATCTGCCGGGCGATGTCGGCGTGAATGGTCTCCAGGGACGTCGTCTGCAGGTCCACGGTTTCCGGTAGCTGGATGTCGTAGAGCTGGCGCAGTTGGTGACGCAGCACCGGATTGAACTCGGCCTCGGTCTCATCGCACTTGAGCACAAACTGGTCGCGCACGCCCTTTTTCCGGCTCAGCTCCACCGATAGCCACAGCAGCGGCGTGACGATGCGTTCATCCGGCGTGTCCTTGAGGTTATGCCAGCGCATGAACGCCACCACCAGGCGCAGGTTGCTGAAACCAAACTCGGCACGGTCGCGACGGGTTTCCTGAATGATGCGCTCCAGGGACGTCTGCAACCATGCCTGGTCTTCAAAGCGCAGCCATTGCTGCAAGCCCACTGGGTTGCCGCTCAGCACCTGCTCGGAAAAGCCGCCAAAGCTCGCTTGCCAGGTGCACAACGCTTCCGGGCGGATACTTTCGATGCGCATCACCAGCGGCACGCTCGCCACGGTGAGGTTGATGTTGGCCTGGGTGGGACGGAAGTACAGCAGGCGATTGCGCCGGGACAGGTCGAACAGCCGATTGCGCAGGTGCTCCAGCACCACGGTACGCCGCGAGGCCGGGCCTTCGGCCTCGGCCAGCACCCGCTCAACGTCGAGACTGGCCGGTTGTTCGCGCCAGGTTTCCAGGCGCCGCGCCAGTGAGCCGACGTCGGTGGCGCGCTCGTGGCGGTTGAGCTCGGTCATCTCATTGATGAGGTTCGCCAGCACCGGGTTGAGCCGGCCGTTGAGCTGGAACAGGTTGCGTCGATGCCGGGCAAAGGATTTGAGGTCGTCGAGGTCGGCGAAATCCAGGCCGCAGGCCAGGCACGCCAGCAACTGGCCCAACTGGAAGATGTCGGTGATTTCGTCGTGATGACCCAGGCTGTGTTCCCAGCTGTGCAGCTCGGTGAGAAACACGGGATGGTCGATGGCCTGGTGCGGATCGTCCTGGACCTGCAAATCGGCAATCGCCACGCCGTCTTTCGAATCGCGGGTCAAGCGCACATTGCCGATGATGTTCAGCGCCGATTCCGGGTTGGGCTGCACCTGCTTGATGGCTTCCAGCGCCAGGCGCGGCGACAGGCCTTCAGGGTTGCGCAGTTGCAAGGTGCGCTCGGGCCCCTGGATGACGTCGAGGTAACCCAAATGGGCCACACGGCCGAGTTCATGCAGTTGGGCCACTTGCCGCAGCAGCGGCAGCATCAGGAACAGCACATCATCGATCGGCACCGCAGCGCCGTCGTGGCTCAGGAGTAATTGCTTGAACGTTACTGGCTGATTCATTGGGTCCATGTGTCGACCTCCGCCTTGAGCGCGCGAATGAGCGGGTCGAGCTCGCGTTTGGGAAGTTTGATATCGCGCTTGAGCACGTTGATAAAGTCGTCGGCGCTGCCCAGTTTCTTCGCGGTGCGTGCGGCATGCAGCAAGGCATCATCCCGCAGATCGCGGTCCACCAGACACAAGTCGAGCATGATGAAATGCAGGTACTCGTGGATGCTCGCGTCAATGCGCTCGACGTCCAGGGTACTGAGGTCCAGTGGTGTTTCGGTGTCTTTCCAATCGGGAAAGAAACCGCGCACCTGGTTGCCGACAGCCTCTGACTGCAAGGCCGGCACATTGATGAAACTGGCGATAAAACGGCGGGTGAGGGCGGTGAGCTCGACCTGGTCAGTCACATCCAGGCGGTTGAGCGACAACGGCCCACGCAGGCGGCGGTGCAGCCAGGCGTCAATGTCCGGGATCTGCTGCCACCAACTGTCCAGTGCCTGCGAGCGCAGGAAGGTCTCCGGGTGGGACACGCCCCGGGACAGTTGCGCGTCGTTACCGTCCAGTTCCTTGGCCTGTTGCAAGTAACTGGCGGCATTGACCGTGACAATACCGGTGTGCACCTTGACCAGTGTGGTGATTGCCGCCTCGGGCCCACTGGCCACCAATGCCGCACCTCGGTCCGCGTAGATTTCGGTGTGCAGGCTATACAAGCGGGCGGTTTGTTCCAGGCTCGCCGGCGTATAAACATCGGCCAGGGTGTGGTTGAGGATGCGCTCGGCAGTCAGGTAGTCGCCGTCATGCTCGGACCACAGCCGGTAATGCGCCAGCTCATGCCCCAAGAGCGCGAGCAACTCCTGGGCGTCGAGACGCTCGAGGATCGGGCCGTAGAACACCACATGCACTTCACCGGCGAGGTAATAGAGACTGGCATTCATGCCGCCATCGCCGGCCTGGTACAGCGTGGCCGGCGCCTGGATGTGCAAGCGCTGGAGCGCGGTATCGCAGGCTTGATAAGCGTCGGGATGCGTGTCCGGATGGAGTCGGTACGTATCGCGCAGCAGCTGCGCGCGCACTTCTTGCGCGTGTTCCTGCTGAACCCCCAGCGAGGAGGCCCAACTCCAGACAGCCGGCTCGCTGGTCTTCAGGTAATTCACCACCTGCTGGTGGTACGGCAATGGCGTCAAGCTGCTGATATCCAGCGTGGGGTTACTCATCGTTCAACATCCTTGAGGATACGGCTCCATACGCTGTGCCTGGGCAGCAAGGGCTTGGGCTGGCATCCCGTTTTTCGGTCATCGGCTTTGAGGGCGAGCATACCTAGGACGTGGGAAAGATACGAACGTTGTTTACAGAAGGGATAGGGCTGCGTGAGTTCATCAAATGGTCAGTTTTCAGCCGGGCAGTGAACCGGCTCGAGCCAAATGGGGCGCGCACCCGCCGCCCCTTATAACGCCTTGCTCGAATCAAGCAAATTGCGGAAGCCAAAGCGCGATCTGCGGAAACAGGATCAAGAGCGCGATCAGCACAAGTAATACGAAACAGAAAGGCAAGGTGCCGTAGACCACATCCAGGAACTTGCCTTTGTTACGAATACTTTGCACCACGAACAGATTCATCCCGAATGGCGGGGTGATTTGTCCCATTTCGCACAGGATGATCAGTATCACGCCGAACCACAGCGGATCGAAACCCAAGGCGACAATGACTGGCACCACCAGCGGTGCGGTGGTGATCAACATGGCCAGCGTGTCCATGAAGCAGCCGAGGATGATGTAGAACACGATGATCGCCAGCAGCGTGCCCATCGGCGACATGTCGAGGCCCATCACGAAACTGACCAGGGTTGCTGTCAGCCCGATGGATGACAGCACGAAATTGAGGAAGAACGCCGACAAGGTAATGAAGATGATCATCCCGGTCGTGCGCATGGTGGACTCGAAGGCTTGCGCCAGGTTCTGCCAGGTAAAGGCGCGCCGCCACAGGCCCAGGGCGAACGCGGCGATGACACCCAAGGCCGCCGATTCACTGGCGGTCGCGAAACCGCTGTAGATGGCGCCGACCACCAGGGCGAAGATGGCCAACGGCGGCAGCAGGTCCGGAATGCTGTCCCGTCGTTCGGCCCAGGTCGAGTGTTCCTTCTTGCCGCCCAATTCGGGACGGATAAGGCACGCCAACACGATGATCGCCACGAACATGAAGCTGAGCAGGATGCCCGGGATCGTAGCCGCCAAGTACAGCTTGGGCACCGAGAGATTGGCGATCAGCGCGAACAGAATCATGTTGATCGAGGGCGGAATCAAAATGCCGAGCGTACCGCCGGCGGCAATCGAGCCGAGGAACAGCGGGGCAGGGTAGCCTTTGCGTTCCTGCTCCGGCAGGGCGAGGGTCGAGATGGTGGCGGCGGTCGCCACGCTGGAGCCGCTGGTTGCCGAGAACAGTGCCGAGGCGCCTATGTTCGAATTCATCAAGCCACCGGGCAACCACGAAAGCCACTTGGCGACGGCACCGTACATGCGCCCGGCGACGCCTGAACACACCAGTAGCTCACCCATGAGTATGTAGAGCGGAATCGCGACCAACAAGAATTCGGCGCTGGTGCTCCAGGCAATTTCGCCTATGGCGTTGCTGAGCGGCAATGTCGAGAACAGCTCTGACAACGAAAGGCCCAGCAAGCCGACGCTGACCGCCGCAGCCACGCTCAAGCCAAGCAGGGCCAGTAGGGTGAAGAGGGTAAAGGCGAGCATTTAGTGCGCTCCATTCGACGGGGTCGTTGTGTGCCCTGGTGCGGGACGGTGGGTTTCTTCTTGAATGCCCTCCTCGACGGAATTGATGCCGATCAGCGCACCGATCGACGCCCATCGTTGCTGGCGTAGCTGGATCACGCTGGCGCAGCCCAGCACAACGATGGTCAGGGTAAAGAACAGGTAGCCGGCGAACCAGGCGGATTGAGGCACCCACTGCGGGATTTGCAGCGGTGTGGTGGAAGTCGAGCGGTACTGGATGGAATCCCACAGCACGTCCCATGCGTGGAACAGCACGATGCCGACGAAAATCGCCATGCAGCTCAGCGCCAGCAGATCCAGAGAAGTCCTGAATGCGAGGGGCAGGTGCGAGTAGACGATGTCCACCCGGATATGGGAGCGCTTCAACAGGGCGATGGGAAACGCCCAGGTGCTGACAATGGCCAGGACATAGCCGGCTATTTCGTCGGCGCCGCCCATGGACAGGCCGATGGTCTTGCGCAGGATCAAGTCAATGCCGATCATCAGTGCGGTGCCCATCAGGGCAATACCGCCCAGCCAGGCGCTCAGCCTGGCAATGCTGTTCACGAGCCGGATAGCAGAAGATTCAGTGCGTTTCATGGATGGGGTTCTCCGCAAACGTGGGGGCGTTCAGAACGCGCAACAAGCTTTGTCGCGCAAGCTCCACTGGCGATCGACGCATGGGCGCGGCTCAGGGGGTGTGCAGGCTCACGCCAAGGGACGCGCCTGCCGTGGCATTCCAACGCTCGATACACGGCGCACCACAACGCTTGCCCCAGTCGTTGGCAATCCTGAGAACGGCCTCCTGCAGAACCTTCTTCTCGGCGTTGGTCGGCGTGCTGACCTGCATATGGGCCGGGCGGTGAATCTGGCAGTCAGGCGCGCCGATGTTGCAGGCCAATGCAGAGTGATTTTCTTTGGCGGTTTCTTCCCACAACCGGTCTTCCAAGACCTGGGATTGTGCCTGGAGCAGGCGTTGTACAGGCTCGGGCAATGACTGCCAGCGCTTCAAGCCAATGGCATAGAAACCAACCGACCAGTCCACCGGCAGGTTGTAGAGGTGGTTGGCCACGTCGTACCACCTGGCGGCGTTGCCTGAGCCAATGCCCGTCACCGCACAGTCAATGACGCCGGTCTGCATGGCGGTCACCACCTCGGCGAACGGCAAGGTCATGGGCGATCCGCCAAGCGCGTTGATCAACTCGGACATGTTGCGCCCGCGTACGCGAATCTTGCGTCCCTTGAGGTCTGCGATGGAATTGACGGGGTCGCGACAGAAGAACACTTGCGCCGTATAGGGCACCGTCGCCAACAGCTTGACCCCATGTCGTTCGGCCATGCGTTCTGCCAACACCGGCTTGAACGCCGTCGAAACCCGATGGGAAGTTTCAATATCGGCGGCCATGCCGGGCAGATCGATCCCTTCGAAAAAGGCGTCATCACCGGCCACGAAAGCAAAGACGCCCATGCCGATTTCAACCGCGCCAGAGCGGATCAAGCGCACCATCTCGGCGCCTTTGAGGCCGCTTTCCGACAACCCTCTGAGGCGCGCCGTGACGGTGCCACCAGAACTGTCGGGCAGGGTCTTGTTCCAGAACGGCTTCTCCACCGCGCGAAAGGTGTAATTGTGGCTACCACCGCCAATCACATTGAAGTGGGTGGTCGCCTGATTGTCCGCCAAGGCTGCGGGCCCGATCAGGCCGCAAAGCATGGCGAAGATCAGAAGGAAAATCGGGTACGGTTTCATGGTAGTCCTGTTGTTTTTTTGAGGGAGCTACATGGCAGAAACGAAACGGCAACGTGCGTCTGTTTTTTTCAGGATCGGCCCGGGGTGGCGGCGTCAATGATGGATCTTGAACCTGTGACATCCGGGAATTTCTCGCCGTTTGCCAGTCTTGCCAAGGTGATTTTTTCGTTCTCCTGAAACGCGATTGCGCGCCGCGCCAGTGGGAGCACCTCGCCCGGGGTGATGACGACAATGCCGTTCTCATCGGCTACCACCGCATCACCGGGATGGACCACGACACCGCCACATTGGACCGGGGTACAAAACTCACCTTCTTCGCCCTTGACCCGCGTGGTAATCGCACTGGCGCCCCAAGACCATATGGGAACCCCATGCTGGCGCAACTCGCTCAGGTCGGTGACGAATCCGTCAATGACGATGCCGGCGATTCCGGCCTGCTTCGCTGCATACGCCATGGCGCCGCCCATGGCTGCCGTGACCCGCTCACCGCAACGATCCACGATCAGGAAGTCACCTGGCCTGGCGGAGCCCATCGCGTAATGCAAAATGCCTCCATCGGCGCCAGGCATTCTCACTGTAACAGCGGTTCCAACCGCTCTAACGTCTTGGAAATGGGCTTTTATACGGGTACTTAAAATACCTTTGGTGACGAAGTGGCCGATGGTTGCCGGCTCGGCCGCAAGAAGAATAGAAAGTTCTTCCGTGGCGATCTGTTGCGGTAGTTCTTTAATAATATACATGCTGGGATTTACTTGTTTTTGATGAATGTCTGATACAGTCAGTGCAGCCTAACAAGCACGAATCCAATGCGATAATAAAAATCAACGAATCAACGCCAGGACGATTTTTATCATGAGAATTACCCTGATGCAGATCGAGGCCTTCTATTGGACTGCTCGATTAGGCGGCGTCCATGCTGCCTCGCGGCATCTTCATCTGACACAACCGGCCATCTCTTCGCGAATTCGCGAGATGGAGTCGCTGCTGAGCGTGAAACTTTTTGACCGCAGCAAGCAACGCATGATCATCACCGCCGATGGCCTGATCGCCCTGCAACATGCCGAGTTGGCGCTCAACAACAGCATCAAGCTCGAGCAGTTCGCGGCCAAGCAAAAGCACAATCGCAGATTGCGCGTCGGCGCTGACGAGTGTTCGGCAATGGTCGGGCTGACCGCGGTCATCGCCGAGATCAAGGCGCACTTTCCAGAAATCACCCTTGAAATCACGATTGATGTGGGGGCGGTGCTTAACCGAAAGCTCAATGATCACGAGCTTGACCTGGCACTCCTGACCAATCCGATGACGCGAGACGATGTCACTGACATCTTTCTGGGCTGGATGACCTTCCAGTGGGTGGCCGCCGCACAGCTGGACATTGAAGGCGGGGCATTTCTACCGGAGCATGCCGGCGCCTATCCGATCGTGACGCACTCCGCACCCTCGACCCTGTACTCGGTCGTTGAGCGCTGGTTGAAAGAAGGGGGGAATGTGTCCGAGGCTTTTCACTCCAGTAATTCCCTGGCATTCATTGCCAAGATGATCTCTGCCGGACATGCTATTGGTATTCTTCCTGTTCCGCTAATTCGAGACATGTTGGCAGTG
The DNA here is from genome assembly GCF_019956035.1 of Pseudomonas sp. A-RE-22. Classification (NCBI taxonomy): domain Bacteria; kingdom Pseudomonadati; phylum Pseudomonadota; class Gammaproteobacteria; order Pseudomonadales; family Pseudomonadaceae; genus Pseudomonas; species Pseudomonas sp. A-RE-22. The sequence continues at coordinate 9,327 of NZ_JAHBCZ010000018.1, read as the reverse complement.
GACATGTTGAAAGTATTGCCCAGTCACCCACCCATCGCACCGGCCAGGTTCTGTTTGTCTTATTTAACGGAAAGGCCCGATGTGCAACTCGATGAGTTGGTCGCCCTGACTCGGGCGACGCTGTTGCGTCAGAACTTCCTGGTCAACTAGTCATTTCCGTTTTTATTCAAGGCCGAATCAATGTATTGATTCGGCCTTGAACTATGGATTGTTATTTATAAGTTGCGTGTCCTCAAACGCAAGTGTGTTGAGTCCCTTGGAACGTTTTTTGGATCGCGGCGATGTGGTGTCCCGCCTGATTCAGCCATGAGAGATCACTGCCCATCAGCAACATGTCACAGCCCATGTCCAACAGGCGCCTGGCTGTTTCCGTGTCTGCTGGGAAGCAGGGCACCATGACTTGGATCGAGCGTCTGTGGCATTTCTCGATGAGTAACGCCAGACGTGCCTGGATTTCGGGGTTACCGAGGCGATAGTCGACCGGCAATTGGCGGGATAACGAGTAATCCGCCGGACCGAAATGCACCGCATCGATGCCTTCGACATCAAGGATTTCATCGATGTTGTCGAAGAACTCGTAGCTCTCGGCCATGGGTACGATCACGCCACGGGCGTTTTCCTCTTGTGTGTAACGGGCCCAGTCAAATCCGGGGCCGGCGTAATTCGCCGAGCGCACCGAGCTGTCGCCGCCACGCCGGCCGAACGGTGGGAATTTGCTGACGCGGATGATTTCCCGCATCTGCCCAGCGTTGTGGACCTGGGGCACGATGACCCCGGCAGCGCCCATTTCCAAGGCTTTACGGATGTCCCATTCGAGGGTGCCACGAACGCGAACCAGGCTGTGGATGGCGGCGTGGTGGGCCGCCAGAATCAGTTTTTCCAGGTCTTTATCGACGCCCAGGGCGGTGTGTTCGGCATCGATGAAGACAAAGTCCAGCCCCCAGTTGCCAGCCACTTCGATGGGCATGCAGGCCGTACTGTAGATGTTCATCCCGAACGTTGGGCCGTCCGCCATTCGATCTTTCAGCGAGGTGATCTTCTTGTGCATTGCAATTACCTGAGAAGGCGTTATCGGTGGCGGCCGTGTCAGAGGCGATAGGTCTCTGGCAGACGGTCGCGGAAGGGGTGTATCTCGAACACACCAGGGTCGCGGATCAATGACTTGTTGCGCGCCTTCTCCAGGTCGATGTCGACGCTGAAGATGCCGTCCTCTTGTCCGGCGCGGATCAAGGACTGGCCCGACGGTTCGATGATGTGGCTCATGCCGATGAACTGCATGCCGCCATCCATGTCATTACGGTTCGAGGCGACGAAATAGACGATGTTTTCGGCTGCGCGCACGTTACTGAAAATGTCCGGCAACAGGCGCGCCTGCTCGGGCCATGCCGCGGGCAGGACAACAATCTCGGCCCCTTCCAGTGCCAGGGTGCGTACGACTTCCGGGAAGCGGATTTCGTAGCAGATCGCCAGGCCGATACGGCCGATTTCAGTGTCGAACACCGGCGGTGTCCATTCGGCTGGGCGATCAGTGAAGCGATCACCGATCATGAAGGGCAGATGGCGCTTGCGATGCAGGCCGATGATTCCTTTGGGCCCCAGCAGCGCGGCGGTATTGAAGATCGAGTCGGCGTATTGCTCATAGAAGCCGACGACAATATGGATGCCGGTTTCAGCGGCGACCTCCAGCAAGGGATTGAGGGCATCGATACTGATGGCGCCTTTTTCCAGGTCTTCGCGGCTGTCGAAGGAGCCTCCGGTCAGCAGGCATTCGGCAAAGACGATCAGGCGCGAGCCTTCTTTTGCGGCTTGCCGTGACAGCTCAGCGACGTTGTCGATGGTTTGAACCGGATTGCCAATAACAGGGTGGATCTGTGCGACCGAAATCTTCATGGTTTGGTTTCCTCGTGATGGATTGGAAGGCGTGCGCTGAGTGGGGCGCTCAGCGCAGCGCAGTTATTGCGGGTGGTAATCCACGGCCGTGTAGACTTTCTTCACCAGTTCCGGATTGATCTGCGCGGCGTATTTGTCGATCACCGGGCGGATTTTCTGCTGGATGCGCGCGATCTCTTCGGGGGCCAGTTCGTTGACTTGCATGCCGGCGCTGCGCAATTCGGCAATCGTCCTGCTGTCGGCCTGGCGGGAAATCTCCCGTTGCTCAAGGCGCACTTCCATGGCGACCTCCGTCAGCAGCGCCTTCTCATCGGCATTCAAGCTGTCCCAGAAGGGCTTGCCGATCAGGACGATCTGCGGGTTGTAGTTGTGATGGGTCAGGCTGAGGTATTTCTGCACTTCATTGAACCTTGAAGCGAGGATCAAGGCCGCCGGGTTTTCCTGACCGTCCACGGTGTGGGTTTCGAGCGCGGTGTGAACTTCGGTGAAGGGCAGCGGTGTGGGATTCGCCCCGAGCGCCGTCCACACATCCAGGAACAACGGCGATTGTTGCGCGCGAATCTTCAGGCCGGCGATGTCTTCCATCTTCTGCACCGGCCGCACGTTATTGGTCAAGTTGCGTACGCCCAGTTCCCAGAACGCCAGGCCCACCAGGTTCTTCGCGGGCAACTGGTCGATCAGCATCTTGCCGACTTCGCCATCGAGCATGGCGTCGACCTTGACGGTATCGGTGTAGATAAAGGGGAAATCGAGAATGCCGAAGTCGGTCACATGATTGAGCATCAGGCCGGCGTTCCAGGTCATCATTTCCACCACGCCGCCCTGTAGCGAGGAGAGCACTTGTACGTCGCCGCCCAGCACGCCATTGGGGAAGGTCCGCACTTTGATCTTGCCGCCGCTGCGCTCATTGACCTTCTTGGCAAACAGTTCCATGCCAATGGCCGGCGGCGTTCCCTTCGGGCTGGTGGCGGCAAACTTGATGGTGCGAGCGTTGTACTCGGCGGCGAAACTCAAACTGCTGGACAGCAGCAGGGCAGCCAGGACGGTTAGATGCTTGGTCATGATTTTTCCTTTTTCTTGTCGGTTGTTTTAGTGGGCGAACCATTGCGCTGGAACGGTGACCAGGTCGGGGAAGATCACCAGCAGGAAAAGGACGATGGTTTCGGCGATCAGGAACGGGACGGTGCCCTTGAGCAGCGCTTCGTAGCGCATGTTGCCGATGCCACAGACGACGTTGAGCACCGTGCCCACGGGCGGGGTAATCAGGCCGATGGAGCAATTGATCATGAACAGCACGCCAAAGTAGATCGGGTCGATGTTCGCGGCGGTTACGACAGGAACGAGGATCGGCGCCAGCAGCAAAATCGTCGGCGTCAGGTCCATGACCATGGAGATCAGCAGAATCAGCAGCATGAGCACCACGATCAACAGCTTCGGGTTGTCCATGACCGGCTGAATGAGGTCGATGATCTGCCCCGGGATGTCCGCGATGGTGATCATCCAGGCCGGGATCGAGGCGGCGGCGACCAGGAACATGACGGCCGCGGTCGTTTTTCCTGCGCGCAACAGCAATTCGCTGAATGACTTCAGGCTCAGTTCCCGGTAGATCAGCGACGACACCAGCAGCGCATAGACACTCGCCACCGCACCCGCCTCGGTCGGCGTCACGATGCCGAAGCGCAGGCCGACCACAATGATCACGGGCAACAGCAGCGCCCAGGTGCTGTCGGTCAAGGCCTTGAGGCGCTCCTTGCCAGAAGCCTTGGGACTCAGTTCGACGTCTTTGTCGCGACGGGACACCAGCCACCAGGTGATGACCAGCGCAGCGGCGATCATCAGCCCCGGGGCGATACCTGCCAGGAACAGTTTGGTGATCGACAAGCCGGAGGCGACCCCCAGGACCACAAAACCGATGCTGGGTGGAATAATCGAGCCAAGCACCGAGACCGAGGCGATCAGGCCGCCGGATCGGTTGCGGTTGTAGCCTGCGATGACCATCATCGGCAGCAGCAGTGCGGTCAGTGACGCCGCATCGGCCAGTGCCGAGCCCGACAGGCTGGAGAGCAGTACCCCGGCGAAGATGGTGACGTAGCCAAGGCCACCGCGCAGATGCCCGACCAGGGAAATGGCCAGGTTGATGATGCGCTTGGACAGGCCGCCGCTGTTCATGACCTCGCCGGCGATGATAAACAGCGGAATGGCCAGCAACGGGAAACTGCCCGCCGAGTTGATGATGTTCTGCGCGATGATCTGGCCGTCGAACAACCCGAGCAGCCACATCAGGGCTACGCCGCAGAGAATCAGTGCATAGGCGATTGGCGCGCCTATGAGCAAGGCGGCCATCAGCACGCCGACAAAAACGCCCAGGGCCATTATTTGAGTACCCCGTGTGCGGCTGAGGACAAGGGCACGCTGGCCGGTGTGGCCAAGTGCTTCACCAATTGAACGCAGAGCAGCAGGGTGCTCAAGACGCAAAAGACCAACCCGGCGCCATAGAACAAGCCCATGGATATTCCGGTGGAAGGGGCGCCCACATGCAGGTTGATCACTGTCTGCTGCCAACTGCCCTGGAGAAACAGCGAAGTGGCAAACAGCATCAGCAGAAAGGTCAACGTCAACAGGTGTTTGGCTATCTTGGGCGAGACACGGCTGGTCAGGATATCGACGCCGATATGGCCCTTTTCATGAAGCATGAGTTGGGAGCCGGCGAAGACCAGCCAGACGAATGCCAGCCTGGAAATTTCTTCAGTGAAAAACAGGCCGGAATTAAAGCCGTAGCGCAACAAGACATTGGCGAAAATCAGCGCTGTGATACAAACCAGGCACGCAATGATCAATACCTTCAGCGCTAGAAAATAGAGTTTCAGGACGTCGTTCATGGCGCTTGCACCAAGTTGAAGGTATGGAAGCTGCGCAACGGCGGTATTGCAAGGAGAGCCGCGCCACCGGGCCGATTGGAGCGCGCTGCAAGAAGATGCAAACGGAGCATAAGTAAGGTCACCTTTTTATTATTTGTTATATGTCGTCGTACGACATGAATAAGTCTTTCCTTCCGTCGTAGTTGTGTCAATGCCATTGGGACTTCTGGCTAAGTCAATGTTCTTATTAGTTAGATAAGGAATAGTAATCAGTTGGGAAGCGGGCGACGAAAGTTGGAGTGATTAGCTTTAAAGGTTGTTTTATTTGTTGTTGTATGATGACGTATGACATCAACTGCTTTTCCAATGACAATCAAAACAGGTGATAAAACAATGACTCCATCTGAGCTTAAATCCGTCCTTTCCTCGGGGCTGCTTTCGTTCCCGCTGACTGATTTCGACAGCCGCGGTGAATTCAACGCCGCAGGGTATGCGCGACGCTTGGAATGGTTGGCCCCGTATGGCACGAGCGCGCTGTTTGCGGCAGGGGGAACCGGGGAGTTCTTTTCCCTGGCGGCCGATGAATACAGTGCAGTCATCAAGACCGCAGTCGATACCTGCGCCGGCAGTGTGCCGATCCTGGCGGGGGTGGGCGGGTCCACGCGCCAGGCGATTCAATATGCGCAAGAGGCTGAGCGGTTGGGGGCCAAAGGGTTGTTGCTGCTCCCTCATTACTTGACCGAGGCGAGCCAGGAGGGGGTGGCTGCCCATGTCGAGGCCGTGTGCAAATCGGTCAAGATCGGCGTGGTGGTTTACAACCGCAACGTGTGCCGCCTGACCGCTGCGCTTCTGGAACGGTTAGCCGAGCGCTGCCCGAATCTGATCGGCTACAAGGATGGCCTGGGCGATGTTGAGTTGATGGTGTCGATCCGTCGTCGCCTGGGTGATCGACTCTCGTACCTGGGCGGTCTGCCGACGGCTGAGGTCTATGCCGCGGCCTATAAGGCCCTGGGGGTTCCGGTGTACTCGTCGGCGGTGTTCAACTTCGTCCCTAAACTGGCGATGGATTTCTATCACGCGATTGCCAGGGAAGATCATGTGGCCGTTGGCAAAATGATCGACGATTTTTTCCTGCCCTATCTGGACATCCGTAACCGCAACGCGGGTTACGCGGTCAGTATCGTCAAGGCCGGAGCAAGAATTGTCGGCCATGACGCAGGCCCGGTACGTACGCCGCTCACCGAACTGTCTTCTGAGGAGTACAAGCTGCTCGCTGCGCTGATCGAAAAGCAGGGCGCGCAATAACCCCACCATGATTGAAAACCACTGAAGACACAGTGGTCGGCGAGACACCCTGCAAGAGCAAAGCTCTCGCGGTGTGTTTTGTTTCTGGAGGGCAGCGGATTGCCCGATATATCGCCTGCTCATCGCCCGAACAACAAGCGCTTTTGCCGCCAGGCCGGTGCGCTCGTGGGGAAAAGTACTTCGTTTGGCCGATAGCGGGCGATGCCGCAGGCGGCGGCGATGCGCTGGCGTTGCTGGCCTCGGGCAAGGGCTTGCTGAAAACTGCTTTCACTCTGGGGCTGTCCCAGCACATAACCGACGCCCACCTGGAAATCGCCGCCGTGGGCCTGCCACCAGTGGGTGATTGACTGCGGGTCGGGCCAGGGCAGGTTTTCGTCGGGGTCCATCGCGACATTGGGGTCTTCAGGGTCATCGTTCGGGCCCGCATCGAAATCCGGCAAGGCCAGCAGTTCCAGGTCGAGCAGCGCCAGGTCAACGCCGGTGATCAGGCTGAAGGCTTCACCGGCGACCCGGGCATAGGGCAGGTCGCTCATCTGCTGGATCAACCACGGTACGCAGACCGGATCGCCCAGCAGCCCAAGGGCTTGGATGCCGATGCGCCGATCCCTGGGATCCTGTACCCACTGGCGTATCCAGGCGACGCTGGGCTCGCGTTCCTGCCAGGCCAGCAGTACGCAGAGCGCGCGGTACTGGAACTCGCCCGGTTGTTCGGCGAATTGTCGCAATGGCTCCAGGGCTTGCTCGTCGCCCATCTGTGCGGTGGCCCAGTTGGCCCAGAAGCGCGTGGCCGCATTCTCATGCAGACGATGGGTACGAATCGCCGGCAGCAGGTCACGCCGGCGCAGCTCGCCCGCCGTGCGGGCGGCACGTGCCAGCACGCTTGGGTCGGCATCGGAAAGCACGGCCAACAGGGCGGGGCCTGGATCGTGGCGATGCATACCGCAGGCTGCGAGGCCGAGGCGGCGAAACAGGGGCTCGGGGGAGGCGAGCATACGTTCGATCCAGGGCGATACCCGTTCCCAGTCAAGCCAACCCAAAGCCATCAGGTAACCGCGTTCTGTTTCCAAGGCACTGCGCAAATGCTCGCTGAGCCGCGACAGCACTTTCGCATCGGCCGTCTCGAAGGCCAGCACCACACTGGCGAACATCTCGCCGATAGCGTGTGGTCCGAGCTGGGTCAGTAGCGTTTCCAGACCGCCAGGGGCTGCGATTCGCAAGCCGTCGAGGTGGGCGTCGAGGCGGTTATCGAGTTTGTCGAGGTGGTCGATATCGTAGTGTGGGGCGCGCAGGGCATAGTCGCGCAGGACGGCAAGGAAGCTGGCTTCTTCGGCGTGTTGGTCCAGAACAACGGAAGTGACTAGCATGTTGAATGTTACGCCTCCAGTGGTTCTTCTACAGGAAACTTCGAATGACTTGGCGTGCCCTTGGCACGCATTACTTCATTATCGTTTGCCATTGATCATCGCGGATTAACCCAATCGTTCTGTCCGCAAAGGACCACACCCCTTCGGTGCTGCTTCGAAGCACTGTGAATTGGAGGTCTGCTTCTTCTATATCCAAGGCAATCAAAGTCTGTCCGGCGACTTTGTCCACACCGGCCAAATGTGCTGCATATATTTCATCGTTATAGGCCGCAATCCCCCAGTAGCTTCTTATCGTGTCAATCGGCTGAACAATGGACCATTGATCTGCGACGCCGATCAGTACAGTCCCATTCTTGCCAGCAATGGCATAGTGACCGTTGTCCAGCCGACAGATACTGGTAAGACTTGCGTTGGTTGGTAGATCAAGGACGGTCCAGTTTGTACCGTCGAAATGCGCAGCGTAACCATCGGAGGTTACAGCGACCATGTCGCTGCGACTGCTTCCGGCGATATCCTCAATTGTCACATCCTGATTGCCCACGCTTAACTTCGGCAGTGTTTCGAACCTATCGCCGAACAAGCGATAGACCTGGCCGACAGATCCTGCGCAGATCACATCGTCACCCAGGATCCGAATTCTGCGCAGTGGTCCGATGTTACTGACGGCAGCGTTTGCGTAGGCCTTTCGCGAGGCTTTGAGCGCCTCTCTTGTTGTTGGCGATTTCCAATCGAAACGCACGACTGAACCGTTCTCTCCCAAGACGTAAGCAGAGCCGTCAATAGCGGCATCAACCGAGAGAATAGCTTCTGCAGACAATCCGAACTCAAGCCAGGCATCCTGCTTTCTAACGCCGACCCTATTCTTTGGGTTGTCATAATCGTCGCCAATGGTACAGGTAGCGATGATGATACCCGCGACCGGACTAACGCCCTCCTGAATAAAGGCCCCGTCAATAAACTCCGCATCTGATATTCCGTTCATCTTCATTAGATCCTGTGCTTGTTAATCGTCCAATACTATGGCGAGTGGCGGCTGTTTCGCTCTGGGCAGCGGATCGTTGGGTTTCACCGTCAATTCCATCTTCTGGTGATCATTCTCCAGCTGCTTTTGCAGGCACTCCTTGTTACATCCTTTGGCTCCGGGAGGAACATTGACTTTGCCAACCGCCGACTTCGCGCCTACCTCGCAACCGACGGCCAGGGTATAGGCCTTGCCTCGGTTGGCAGGATTAGCGAGCCAAGCATTTCTTTCGACGGTGTAATTGCACCCTACCTGTCCATGCTCGGTACGTAATGAATGGCTATGGCCTTCCACACAGAGACAGGGAGCCTTGTCCGATTCATAGTTCGTCGCTGCGTCTGTGGAGCCTCGGTTGACATGTGCGACGAATTCCTTGGATGGAAGCAGGTGGTGGCCTGTCATCTGTTTGCCATCCGCGCCGTTGCAACAACGGTTCGGGGTCTTCGGCATAAGCAGGCATTTACGGCTGCTACAACACTTGGCGCTTTTGTCTTTGGCACCAGAGCATTGGGTCTTAATATCCTTTGCCATTGGTTGGCAAGGGTGACCAGCGGTATCCATCGCAATTGCATCTTGATAAGGCCAAGGGCCGGTGTTGCTTGTCGATCCGTGGTTATGGGTGGTCAGGTCCATGTTTCGCACGACGTTTTCAGCTTCAAACTTCACATTCATCGACCAGGCTGTGAAATAGACTTTCCCTTTGATCTTGCCGGTGATGATCCCCTTTTTTGGCGCATTTCCAGCTTCATCCCCATAACTGGTCTTGAAATAACTCTTATCCTTGAGCATGGCCTCCTTGCCACTGATCTTCACCGTTCGCGTGCCCCTGGTGGTGTCCTTGGCCAAGCCAGTATTGGGGTAGGGAATCGGCACCCCCAGCGGGGTGGGC
>NZ_JAHBCZ010000017.1:0-85502 GCF_019956035.1 Pseudomonas sp. A-RE-22 | reverse complement strand
CCCTTCAACAAAACCCACCCCCTTTCCGGCTTCGACTCCATCGAAGACCTGCTCAAAGACCGCGCCGCCGCCGAGCGTGCCCTCAATCATTACCTCAACCCAAAGCCTCCAGAATCAAGCACCGATCAGCGCATCGACAGCCTGTTTTCTGTCACCGCCAAAGCTGACGCCGACACACTACTGACCAGCACCTCCGAAACCCTGGCTTCGATAAAAGCCATGGCCGAGGACCTGGCTTTCGAAGTGGAGGGCACGCGGCGCAGCGTGGCGTTGGGGATTCATCAGTTGGTGGAGTTGTGCCAGTTGCTGGTGGACAAGGCGCTGGATCAGCTTGAAGCGCCGGCCAGCCCAGCCGAAGTGTAGCCGGAGGGAAGATGCGTCCGATCCATCAACTCAAGTTGGACGCATCTGTGGCGAGGGGATAAATCTCCTCGCCACGGGTTTCCTTCTGGTTCGGCTTGTATGGGCATCCACCTGTCAGCTCTGACAGTAGACGATCTCGGGGGCGTGGTTAGGATGCTGGATACGGGCGTGCTTTATTCAAAGCAGCAATGCCGTACCGATCTAACTTAACGGATGAGGTTCGATGATGGCCGCTAACGAAATCCGCATATCACTTAAAGATCTTGATCGTGATGATAATCCTGAGGTTCGCCTCAAGTTTTATCGGGGCGAACAGTGTTACCTCGATACGTTTGTCTCTTCCTCGCTGAAGGATGGGTGCTACGACAAGGTGGGTATAAAAACTGATCTGAACGAGGATGGCGCTCGCGATGGGCAAGATATTGAGTTGCTCACCCAACTCGCGCAGGCAGCTGTGCTTTTGCTGAAGTAAAAACGTGGCAGACAGTTTGATGATCGTTCCCACGCTACAGCGTGGAAATGCAGCCCGGGACGCTCCGCGTCCCTTTCCAAGGCCGAACGCGGAGCGTCCGTGGAGGCATTCCCACGCGGAGCGTGGGAACGATCGGGCGGGTTACTGCATCAACACCTCAACCACCCCATCCGCCGTCATCGTCACCTGGCTGGTGCCCGCTTCAACTTCCGGCGTCACCGACTCAGCATCCATGGACGCGGCTTTCATCATCATCTGCGGGCGCATGTACGGTTGTGGATAACCGTTGGTATTGAAGTTCAGGTTGACGATTTTGTAACCCTTGCCGCCCAGGGCGTCGGTGGCCAGTTGGGCGCGGGCCTTGAAGGCGTTGACGGCGTCCTTGAGCAGGGCGTCTTCGCTGGTTTTGCGGGTGGCGGTGGCGATGGCGAAGTCCATGCCGGCCATTTTCATGTCACCCAGCAGTTCGCCGGTGAGTTTGGACAGGGCGGCGAAGTCGGCGCTTTCCAGGCGCAGTTCCGCGCGCTCACGCCAGCCGGTGATTTTCCCGCCTTTGTTGTCGTAGATCGGGTAGCTGTTGCGGCTGCCCTGGCGCAGATTGATGTCCTTGACCTCTTTGGCCTGGCCGATGGCTTTGTTCAGCGTGGTGCTGACGGCGGCGGCGAGTTTGGCCGGGTCGGTGTTCTGCTCCTCGGTGTAGAGGGTGACGATCATCAGGTCGCGGGCCACTTCCTGGCTGGCTTCGGCGCGCAGGGAAATCTGGTTGTAGTGCAGCTCATCGGCGGCCAGGGCCGGCAGGCTGGCGGCGGTGCCGAGGCTGAGGGCGAGCAGGGCGGCGGGGCGACGGAACGTGTGCATGAAAGCTCCTTGGGATGGTGCGCAGGGGTGAGGTCCGGGCCTGCGTGAACGTTAAGACTCTAGCTTTTATGGGTGGGTTCGCACAGTTACAACTTCTATACAGATGTGCATGAGTCCAATTGACAGGGGGTGTGTCATTTCGAGGCTGTGGCGCTTTGCCGCATATCTGCCGCTGCAAGCCGCGCCTTGGTTATACTCCGTGCGATTCGCCTGGAGCGCTCATCAGGAGAGCTCATGCTCGCCCCTTTGCAAATGACATCCGCCTCTCGCCAGAACCTCTGGCGCCTGACATTCATCCGCATCCTGGTCCTGGCGGCCCAGGCCGGCTCGGTGGGGCTCGCCTATTGGTTCAACCTGCTGCCGCTGCCCTGGCTGCAATTGGCGATCACCCTGGTCTGTTCCAGCGTGCTCTGCGCGCTGACGGCGATTCGCCTGCGCACCTCGTGGCCGGTAACTGAGCTGGAATACGCCGTACAGCTGGCCGGCGACCTGTTTATCCACAGCGCGCTGCTGTATTTCTCCGGCGGTTCCACCAACCCTTTCGTCTCTTATTACCTGGTGCCGCTGACCATCGCCGCGGTGACGTTGCCGTGGCGCTTTTCGTTGATCCTGTCTGGTATCGCCCTGGCGCTGTACACCTTGCTGCTGGCGCGGTTCTACCCGCTGGAAACCTTCCCCATCGCCCGGGAAAACCTGCAGATCTACGGCATGTGGCTGAGTTTCGCCCTGGCCGCGGCGGTCATCACGTTTTTTGCCGCGCGCATGGCCGAGGAGCTGCGTCGCCAGGAAGAATTGCGGGCCATCCGCCGTGAAGAGGGCCTGCGCGACGAGCAATTGCTGGCCGTGGCGACCCAGGCCGCTGGCGCCGCCCATGAGTTGGGCACGCCGCTGGCGACCATGAGTGTGCTGCTCAAGGAGATGCGCCAGGATCACCACGACCCGGCGTTGCAGGAGGACCTCAGCGTGCTGCAGGACCAGGTCAAGCTGTGCAAGGAGACCCTGCAGTACCTGGTGCGCGCCGCCGAGGCCAATCGTCGGCTGGCCATCGACATGCAAGATGTCACCGACTGGCTCGATGAGGCGTTGAACCGCTGGCACCTGATGCGCCCGGAAGCCAGTTATCGCTTCCAGCGCCTGGGCCAGGGCCCGGTGCCACGCATGGCACCGCCGCCGGACCTGACCCAGGCGCTGCTGAACCTGCTGAACAACGCCGCCGACGCTTGCCCCGAAGGGCTGGAAGTGGCGTTGGACTGGAATGCCTATGAGCTGACCATCAGTATTCGCGACCACGGCGCCGGTGTGCCGCTGGCGATTGCCGAGCAGATCGGCAAGCCGTTCTATACCACCAAGGGCAAAGGTTTCGGCCTGGGCCTGTTTTTGAGCAAAGCCAGCGTGACACGCGCCGGCGGCTCGGTGAAACTCTACCCCCATGAGGAAGGCGGCACGCTCACCGAGCTGCGCCTGCCCCATGCCGACCGAGGAGACGAAACATGAGTGACGAGATCCAAGTCGACGGCGAAGAGCTGCCGCACCTGTTGCTGGTAGATGACGACGCCACGTTTACCCGCGTCATGGCCCGCGCCATGTCCCGCCGCGGTTTTCGCGTCAGCACCGCAGGTTCTGCCGAAGAAGGCCTGACCATTGCCCAGGCCGATCTGCCGGACTACGCCGCCCTGGACCTGAAAATGGACGGCGATTCGGGCTTGGTACTGCTGCCCAAGCTGCTGGAGCTGGATCCGGAGATGCGCGTGGTGATCCTCACCGGTTATTCGAGCATCGCCACCGCAGTCGAGGCTATCAAGCGCGGTGCCTGCAATTACCTGTGCAAACCGGCGGACGCCGATGATGTACTGGCGGCGCTGTTGTCCGAGCACGCTGACCTCGACACCCTGGTGCCGGAAAACCCCATGTCGGTGGATCGCCTGCAATGGGAGCACATCCAGCGGGTGCTGACCGAACACGAAGGCAATATCTCCGCCACGGCTCGCGCCTTGGGCATGCACCGGCGGACTTTGCAGCGCAAATTGCAAAAGCGTCCCGTGCGTCGCTGAACCTGCGCTGAACAGGTGTTGTCCACCCCCGCGACACATCGGGTCGTTGCTCTATATGATCGGCCCGAGTCTGTTCTTTTTTTTATAGAGCCTTAACCATGAATCAGAACGCTGAATATTCCGCGGTCAATGACGCGGTGCGCGGGCAGTTTTTCCGCCGTGTCTGGCAAATGACCACGCCGTACTGGCGCAGTGAGGAGAAGGGCAAGGCCTGGACGCTGTTGATCGCCGTCATCGCACTCTCGCTGTTCAGCGTGGCGATCTCGGTGTGGATCAACAGTTGGTACAAGGATTTCTACAACGCCCTGCAAGAGAAGGACAGCGCGGCGTTCTGGCAGTTGATCCTGTATTTCTGCGGCATCGCGGCGGTGGCGATCCTGGGCGCGGTATACCGCTTGTACCTCACGCAGATGCTCACCATCCGCTGGCGGGCCTGGCTCACCGAGCAGCATTTCGCCCGCTGGCTCGGTGACAAGAATTACTACCGGCTGGAGCAGGGCGGTTATACCGATAACCCGGACCAGCGGATTTCCGAAGACCTCAACAGTTTCACTACCAACACCCTGAGCCTGGGCTTGGGATTGCTGCGCACTGTGGTCAGCCTGGTGTCGTTCTCGATCATTTTGTGGGGCGTGTCAGGCAGCATCGAAGTGTTCGGCTACACCATCCCGGGCTACATGTTCTGGTGCGCGCTGGTGTATGCGGCGGTGGGCAGTTGGCTGACGCACTTGATCGGCCGACGCCTGATCGGTCTGAACAACAACCAGCAACGCTTCGAAGCCGACCTGCGCTTTTCCATGGTACGGGTGCGTGAAAACGCCGAGAGCATTGCGCTGTACAACGGTGAACCGAACGAGAACCGTCGCCTGAGCGGGCGTTTCGGCCTGGTCTGGCATAATTTCTGGGACATCATGCGAGTGTCCAAGCGCCTGACGTTCTTCACCTCCGGCTACGGCCAGATCGCGATCATCTTCCCGTTCATCGTCGCTGCACCGCGCTACTTTGCCGGCAAGATCCAGCTGGGCGAGCTCATGCAGATCAACTCGGCGTTCGGCAATGTGCAGGAGAATTTCAGCTGGTTCATCAGTGCTTATGCCGACCTCGCCGCGTGGCGCGCCACCTGCGATCGTCTGCTGAGTTTCCGCCAGGCCATGAGCGACAACGAAGACCGTGTGCCGGCCATCGATGTGCAAAACCAGGGCGATGGGTTGAAGGTTCATCACTTGGGGCTGGACCTGGCCGACGGTCGCCATCTGCTCGATAACGCCGACATGACCGTGGAGCCGGGCGAACGGGTGATGCTCAGTGGCCGTTCAGGCAGCGGCAAATCGACCCTGCTGCGGGCGATGGGGCATTTGTGGCCGGCAGGGCACGGGACGATCCGGCTTCCGGCCGCGCGTTACCTGTTCCTGCCGCAGAAGCCTTATCTACCGATTGGCAGCCTGCGTGAGGTATTGAGTTATCCACAGGCCGGCGATATCTATCCCAACGAACGTTATGCCCAGGTGCTGGAAACCTGCCGCCTGCCGCACCTGATCCCGCGGCTGGATGAAAGCAACCACTGGCAGCGCATGCTCTCGCCCGGCGAGCAACAACGCCTGGCCTTTGCCCGCGCATTGCTTTATGCACCGCAATGGTTGTACATGGACGAAGCCACGTCGGCGATGGATGAAGAAGACGAGGCGACGCTGTACCAGGCGCTGATCGACCAGTTGCCGGGCCTGAGCATTGTCAGCGTCGGCCACCGAAGCAGTTTGAAACGTTTCCATCCGCGACATGTGCGTATCGAAAATGGCCAACTGGTGGAGCGCACCGTGACAGCATAAACACCCAAAACCTGTGGGAGCGAGCTTGCTCGCGATAGCGGTGTATCAGTTGATATTGATGTGGCTGACCCACCGCCATCGCGAGCAAGCTCGCTCCCACAGGGGTTTTGTGGTGAGCCGGATGCAAATGCACGCAACCGCTCTAGTGTGGGAGCGAGCCTGCTCGCGATGGAGGCGAATCGGTCTCAGCACCAGTCTCGCCGCTGCACCCACGGTGATCGTACAACCACGTTGCGCTATGATGTTGCCATTCAGCCGTTTACCGAGACACAACCCCATGGAAAACCCGATCGAAGTACCACGCTTTCCCCGCAAGCGCCGCAGCCTGGCGCAGGAGCTGGTGACGGTGTTGACCGAGCAGATTCGCGACGGCCTGCTCAAGCGTGGCGATAAATTGCCCACCGAGTCGGCGATCATGGAAGCCCATGGCGTCAGCCGTACCGTGGTGCGCGAGGCGATTTCCCGTTTGCAGGCGGCCGGCCAGGTGGAAACCCGCCATGGCATCGGCACTTTCGTGCTGGACACGCCGAGCCCCAGCGGTTTTCGCATCGACCCGGCCACCGTGGTCACCTTGCGTGATGTGCTGGCGATCCTGGAGTTGCGCATCAGCCTGGAAGTGGAATCCGCCGGGTTGGCGGCGCAGCGCCGCAGCGACGAGCAACTGGCCGCCATGCGCGCCGCCCTCGACGCCTTGAACGAAAGCGCCGCCCACGCCAGCGATGCGGTGGCCTCGGACTTCGCCTTCCACCTGGAAATCGCCCTGTCCACCGGCAACCGCTACTTCACCGACATCATGACTCACCTGGGTACCAGCATCATTCCGCGTACCCGGGTGAACTCGGCGCGTTTGGCCCACGATGACCAGCAGCGCTACATGAACCGCCTGAGCCGCGAGCACGAGGAGATCTACGACGCCATCGCCCGCCAGGACTCCGAGGCGGCCCGTGCGGCCATGCGTTTGCATCTGACCAACAGCCGCGAGCGGCTGCGCCAGGCCCATGAAGAGGCGCAGGCGCAGGGCTAGCTGCTGTCAGTTGAGATGAGGTGAGTCACTGTTCCTGTGGCGAGGGGATTTATCCCCGCTGGGTTGCGCAGCAACCCCTTGAGGCGACAATTCATTCAATCAGACACGCCGGGGTGTCGGTTTCAGGGCTGCTGCGCACCCCAGCGGGATAAATCCCCTCGCCACACAGATACTGCGTTGCTGCTCGCTTACCAGCCGACAAACGCAAGGAGATGGCTACTACGCCTTGATCCGCAACATTTGCGGCTCGGATATATCGGGATCCCAGCTCTCGTAGCTAACCTCGTAACGAAGCTCAACCAATTTGTCGATGTAAGCTGTCAAGTCGGCATTGGTTAGCGTCATTGTCACATCCTTGCAGGGCGTACCTTCCTCGCCCTCGGTCAGCGGTGTAAACGCACCTACCGGAGTTGGAGACGTCGAGCCGACGCCCAGAGTCAGTCGGGCGTTCGAGTACGGTTCAAAAGCTGCATCCGGAATCTTCACGCTCAACGTCTTTACCTTTGACAAGCTGATCGTGACTTCCCCAGTGGCTGGAAAGTCCTTGAGCGTCGGTTTTGCATAGCTCTTCGCCATGATGTCACTCCCTGTGAGGCAGCCCTGATCGTTGCGTACGGGCGACTCACTTGAAAGATTGAGAAAAGGACTACAGCCGGGCATGACACGGCCATGCCTGGGTTATGCCCCCTTGTCGTGACGACGCCTACTGACAGAGTTGACAGTGGCGATGAGCGGTCCTAGTGCTCGGTCGGCAACTTTTATCTGTCTTTTCCATCCTGCTCAAAGGCCCGATTTACAAGGTCCTGCGACAAGCGCCTCAACCTCGACACCCGACAAAAGACGAAATGCAGTTGACGTTCATATTTTAAGTTGTACGATGACCTACAACTTCACGTGAAGCTGAACCGTTTCCTACAACACATCATTTTGCGTCCAGGGTGTTCGAATAATGAATCCACAAGAACTGAAGTCCATCCTCTCGTCTGGCCTGCTGTCGTTCCCGGTCACCGATTTCACTGCTCAAGGCGATTTCAATCGCGACAGCTACATCAAGCGCCTCGAGTGGCTGGCCCCGTATGGCGCCTCTGCATTGTTCGCAGCGGGCGGCACCGGTGAATTCTTCTCCCTGGCCGCCAGCGAGTATTCCCAGGTCATCAAGACCGCCGTCGATACCTGCGCCACCAGCGTGCCAATTCTTGCCGGTGTTGGCGGTGCCACTCGCCAGGCCATCGAATACGCTCAAGAAGCCGAGCGTCTGGGTGCCAAGGGTCTGTTGCTGTTGCCGCATTACCTGACCGAAGCCAGCCAGGACGGTGTTGCCGCTCACGTTGAAGCCGTGTGCAAATCGGTGAAGATCGGCGTGGTGGTGTACAACCGCAACGTCTGCCGCCTGAATGCCACTTTGCTGGAACAACTGGCCGAGCGCTGCCCGAACCTGATCGGCTACAAGGATGGCCTGGGCGATATCGAACTGATGGTGTCGATCCGTCGCCGCCTCGGCGATCGCTTCAGCTACCTGGGCGGGCTGCCGACCGCTGAAGTCTATGCCGCGGCCTACAAGGCCCTGGGCGTGCCGGTCTACTCCTCGGCGGTGTTCAACTTCATTCCGAAAACCGCGATGGATTTCTACCACGCCATTGCCCGCGACGATCACGAAACCGTCGGCAAGATCATCGACGACTTCTTCCTGCCATACCTGGACATCCGCAACCGCAAGGCCGGTTACGCAGTGAGCATCGTCAAGGCCGGCGCGAAGATCGTGGGCTATGACGCAGGTCCTGTGCGCACGCCGCTGACCGACCTGTTGCCAGAAGAATACGAAGCACTGGCCGCGCTGATCGACAAGCAAGGCAAGCAGTAACAGACCCGATAAGGCCGCTGAGCAATCAGCGGCTTTTTGCGTATGGCTTGATCGCTCCCACGCATCGCGTGGGAATGCAGCCAGGGACGCTCTGCGTTCCTAGACAGCTTTTGTAGAAGGAGTAGCTCCGTGGCAGATTCAAAGCGTTTCGATAACTACATCAACGGTCAGTGGGTGGCCGGTGCTGACTATTGCACCAACATCAACCCGTCTGACTTGTCCGATGTCATCGGTGAATACGCCAAGGCTGACGCAGCGCAAGTCAATGCCGCCATCGAAGCCGCGCGCGCCGCGTTCCCGGCCTGGTCGACCTCGGGCATCCAGGCCCGTCATGATGCGCTGGACAAAGTCGGCAGCGAAATCCTCGCCCGCCGTGAAGAACTTGGCCAACTGCTGGCCCGGGAAGAGGGCAAGACCCTGCCCGAAGCCATCGGTGAAGTGACCCGAGCCGGTAACATTTTCAAGTTCTTCGCCGGTGAATGCCTGCGCCTGTCGGGTGATTACGTGCCGTCGGTGCGCCCAGGCGTCAACGTTGAAGTCACCCGTGAAGCCCTCGGTGTGGTCGGCCTGATCACCCCGTGGAACTTCCCGATCGCCATTCCCGCGTGGAAAATTGCCCCGGCCCTGGCCTACGGCAACTGCGTGGTGATCAAACCCGCCGAGTTGGTACCGGGCTGCGCCTGGGCCCTGGCCGAGATCATTTCCCGCGCCGGTTTCCCGGCCGGTGCGTTCAACCTGGTGATGGGCAGCGGCCGTGTGGTCGGCGAAGTCCTGGTCAACAGCCCGAAAGTCGACGGCATCAGCTTTACCGGTTCGGTGGGCGTGGGGCGGCAGATCGCCGTCAACTGCGTGTCGCGCCAGGCCAAGGTGCAGTTGGAAATGGGCGGCAAGAACCCGCAGATCATCCTCGACGACGCCGACCTCAAGCAGGCCGTCGAACTGGCGGTGCAGAGTGCGTTCTACTCCACCGGCCAGCGCTGCACGGCCTCGAGTCGCCTGATCGTCACCGCCGGCATCCATGACAAGTTCGTCGAGGCCATGGCCGAGCGCATGCAGTCGATCAAGGTTGGCCATGCATTGAAGGCCGGCACCGATATCGGTCCGGTGGTTTCCGAAGCCCAGCTCAGCCAGGACTTGAAGTACATCGACATCGGCCAGAGCGAAGGTGCTCGGTTGGTCAGTGGCGGTGGCCTGGTGACGTGCGACACGGAAGGTTACTTCCTGGCGCCGACCCTGTTCGCCGACAGCGAAGCCTCGATGCGCATCAGCCGCGAAGAGATCTTCGGCCCGGTGGCCAACGTCGTGCGCGTGGCCGACTACGATGCGGCGCTGGCGATGGCCAACGACACCGAGTTCGGTCTGTCCGCCGGTATCGCCACCACCTCGTTGAAGTATGCCAACCACTTCAAGCGCCATTCCCAGGCGGGCATGGTGATGGTCAACCTGCCGACGGCTGGCGTGGATTACCACGTGCCGTTCGGCGGACGCAAAGGCTCGTCCTATGGTTCGCGTGAGCAAGGTCGCTACGCGCAAGAGTTCTACACCGTGGTGAAGACCTCTTACATCGGTTCGTAAACGCAACACCGGCCGGGGCTGGATTTCCAGCCCCGGTCGTACAATCTGCTGACCCGCATAAAAATAAATAGTGGGAGTACCTCTACATGCAAGCGACCAAGCCGACTCACGTCCGCTATTTGATCCTGCTCATGCTGTTCCTGGTGACGACGATCAACTATGCCGACCGCGCTACTATCGCCATCGCAGGCTCCAGCCTGCAAAAAGACCTCGGCATCGACGCCGTCACCCTCGGTTATATCTTCTCCGCTTTCGGTTGGGCCTACGTGGCCGGGCAGATTCCTGGCGGCTGGCTACTCGACCGTTTCGGCTCGAAAAAAATCTATGCCTTGAGCATTTTCACCTGGTCGCTGTTCACCGTGCTGCAAGGCTATGTCGGTGAATTCGGCATGTCCACGGCCGTGGTTGCACTGTTCATGCTGCGCTTTATGGTCGGTCTGGCCGAGGCGCCGTCCTTCCCGGGCAACGCACGTATCGTCGCCGCCTGGTTCCCCACCGCAGAACGCGGCACCGCCTCGGCGATTTTCAACTCGGCGCAATACTTCGCCACGGTGCTGTTCGCGCCGCTGATGGGTTGGATCGTCTATCGCTTCGGCTGGCAGCATGTGTTCATCGTGATGGGCGTGATCGGCATCGTGTTCTCGCTGATCTGGCTGAAAGTGATCCACAGCCCGCGTCAGCACCCGATGATCAACGAGGCCGAGTTCAATCACATCGCCGCCAATGGTGCGATGGTCGATATGGACCAGGACAAGGGCAAGGACAAGAAAACCGACGGTCCGAAGTGGGATTACATCCGCCAACTGCTGACCAACCGCATGATGCTCGGCGTTTACCTGGGCCAGTACTGCATCAACGGCATCACCTACTTCTTCCTGACCTGGTTCCCGGTATACCTGGTGCAGGAACGCGGCATGACCATCCTCAAGGCCGGTTTCATCGCGTCCTTGCCAGCGATCTGCGGTTTCATCGGCGGCGTCCTCGGCGGGGTGATTTCCGATTACCTGCTGCGCAAGGGCCACTCGCTGACCTTCGCCCGCAAGGCACCGATCATCGCCGGCCTGCTGGTGTCCAGCAGCATCGTGGCGTGCAACTACGTCGACATCGAATGGATGGTGGTGGGCTTCATGGCCCTGGCCTTCTTCGGTAAAGGCGTCGGCGCACTGGGCTGGGCCGTGGTCTCCGATACGTCGCCAAAACAGATCGCCGGCTTGAGCGGTGGCCTGTTCAACACCTTCGGCAACCTGGCATCGATCACCACGCCAATCGTCATCGGCTACATCATCAGCGCCACCGGTTCGTTCAAATGGGCGCTGGTGTTTGTCGGTTGCAACGCGCTGGTGGCGGTGTTCAGCTACCTGGTCATTGTGGGGCCGATCAAGCGTGTCGTGCTCAAGGAACCAACGGCCAAGGATGCCGACATCTCCAGCCTGTCTGAAGCAAAATCCTGAAGGAGCGGCGTCAATGCAACTGATTGAACATGCCGATTCGCCGCGTTACATCCGCTTGCATGAGCGGGACAACGTAGTGATCGTCGTCAATGACCAGGGTGTACCGGCCGGGACCGAGTTCCCGGACGGCCTGGTCACTGTGGACTTTGTGCCGCAGAGCCACAAGGTCACCCTGGTGGACATTCCCGAGGGAGGCGAGGTGATTCGCTATGGCCAGGTCATCGGCTATGCGCTGCAACCGATCCCTCGTGGCAGCTGGGTCAAGGAAGACCAGTTGCGCATGCCGACCGCGCCACCGCTGGACAGCCTGCCGCTGTCCACTGATGTGCCGGTGGCCGATGCGCCGCTGGAGGGCTACACCTTCGAGGGTTATCGCAACGCCGACGGTACCGTCGGCACGCGCAATATCCTGGGCATCACCACCACGGTGCAGTGCGTGACCGGGGTGCTGGACCATGCAGTCAAGCGCATCAAGGACGAGTTGCTGCCCAAGTACCCGAACGTCGATGACGTGGTGGCGCTGACCCACAGCTACGGCTGCGGCGTGGCGATCACTGCCACCGATGCCTACATCCCGATCCGTACCGTGCGCAACCTGGCACGTAACCCGAACCTGGGGGGCGAGGCGCTGGTGATCAGCCTGGGTTGCGAGAAATTGCAGGCCGGGCAGGTGATGCATGAGGGCGACAGCTCGGTGGACCTCAGCGAGCCTTGGTTGTATCGCTTGCAGGATTCCAGTCACGGTTTCACCGAAATGATCGAGCAGATCATGGAACTGGCCGAGACCCGCCTGAAGAAACTCGACCAGCGCCGCCGCGAAACCGTACCGGCTTCGGAGCTGATCCTGGGCATGCAATGTGGTGGCAGCGATGCGTTTTCAGGCATCACCGCCAACCCGGCGCTGGGCTACGCCTCGGACCTGCTGCTACGGGCCGGGGCGACGGTGATGTTCTCCGAGGTCACCGAAGTGCGCGATGCGATCTACTTGCTGACCTCTCGGGCACAAACCCAGGAGGTCGCCCAGGAACTGGTGCGTGAAATGGACTGGTACGACCGCTACCTGGCCAAGGGCGAGGCCGATCGCAGTGCCAACACCACGCCGGGCAACAAGAAGGGCGGGCTGTCGAACATCGTCGAAAAATCCCTGGGCTCGATCGTCAAATCCGGCAGCAGCGCGATCAATGGCGTGCTGGGTCCGGGCGAGCGCTTCAAGCAAAAGGGCCTGATCTTCTGCGCCACGCCGGCCAGTGACTTTGTCTGCGGTACGTTGCAACTGGCGGCGGGGATGAACCTGCACGTGTTCACCACCGGTCGTGGCACGCCGTACGGCTTGGCGATGGCTCCGGTGGTGAAGGTCTCGACCCGCACCGAACTGGCCCAACGCTGGCCGGACCTGATCGACATCGACGCCGGCCGGATCGCCACCGGACGCGCGACCATCGAAGAGTTGGGTTGGGAGCTGTTCCACTACTACCTGGACGTGGCCAGCGGCAAGAAACAGACCTGGGCCGAGCGGCACAAGTTGTACAACGACATCACGTTGTTCAACCCTGCACCGATCACCTGATGATTTCGTGATCGCCGGAGATTGATCGTTCCCACGTTCCGCGTGGGAATGCCTCTGCGGACGCTCCGCGTTCGGATCTTGGGACGCGGAGCGTCCCTGGCTGCATTCCCACGCAGAGCGTGGGAACGATCAGTGGGAAAGTGGCTTATCATTAGCCACCTAACGACACCCTCTCAAGGTCCCCCGGCATGCTGGCAATTTTCCTCGAAACCCTGAACATCACCGCGCCGGTGTTTGCCATGCTGTTTTTGGGGGTGTTGCTCAAGCGCATCAACTGGATCAACGATAACTTCATCCACATCGCCTCGTCCCTGGTGTTCAACGTCACCATGCCGGCGCTGTTGTTTCTCGGCATCCTCCATGCCGACCTGCATGCGGCGTTGCAGCCCGACCTGCTGATCTATTTCTCCGTCGCCACCCTGGTAAGTTTCGCCATGGCCTGGGGCTGGGCGATCTGGCGCTGCCCGCGCGAGGATCGCGGTATCTATACCCAGGGTGCGTTTCGCGGCAACAACGGGGTCATTGGCCTGGCGCTGGCGGCGAGCATGTATGGCGACTACGGGATTTCCCTGGGGGCGATTCTCGCGGCGCTGGTGATCCTGTTCTACAACACCTTGTCGACCATCGTGCTGGCGGTCTACAGCCCGGTGATCAAGTCTGACCCGTGGAGCATCTGCAAGAGTGTGATCAGCAACCCGCTGATCATCAGCGTGATCGTCGCCGCGCCGTTCGCCTATTGGCACATCGGCCTGCCAAACTGGTTCGAGACCTCGGCCAAATACCTGTCGCAAATGACCTTGCCCCTGGCGTTGATCTGCATTGGCGGCACGCTGTCGCTGGCGGCCTTGCGCAAGAGCGGCAAGATGGCCCTGAGTTCGAGCCTGGTGAAGATGGTCGGGCTGCCGCTGCTGGCCACTCTCGGTGCGTGGCTCTGGGGCTTTCGCGGGGCGGAGTTGGGGATCCTGTTCCTGTACTTCGGCAGCCCCACCGCCGCCGCCAGTTACGTCATGGCCCGGGCGGCCGATGGCAACCATGAACTGGCGGCGGCGATCATCGTCATCACCACGCTGATGGCGGCGATTACCACCAACCTGGGGATCTTTGTGTTGCAGTGGGGTGGGTGGATCTAGCCTTGGGTTTGCGCTGTTCTTGAGGTCCAAATCGCGAGCAGGCTCGCTCCCACAGGTGTATCGCAATCATCTGTGGGAGCGAGCTTGCTCGCGATAGCGATCCAATGGTCACTCAGGTTTCTGATAGCTATCGATCACTTCCTGCGCCGCCCGAAACGCGTCGATCGCCGCCGGCACGCCCGCGTATACCGCGCAATGCAGCAATGCCTCTCGAATCTCTTCCACCGTGCAGCCATTATTCAGCGCGCCGCGCACATGGCCTTTGAGTTCCTGCGGGCACTTGAGGGCGGTGAGGGCCGCCAGGGTGATCAGGCTGCGGGTCTTCAGCGGCAGGCCTTCGCGGCTCCAGACGCTGCCCCAGGCATGTTCGTTGACGAAGTCCTGCAATGGCTGGGTGAACTCGGTGGCGTTGCCCAGGGCGCGGTCGACGAATGTGTCGCCCATGACCTGGCGACGCATGTCCAGGCCGGTCTTTGGAATGTCGGTCATGACAAATCCCTCTTGTGGTGTTGGCGGCGCCAGGCGCGCAGGGAGGTGAACAGTAAAAACGCGAGCAGGGCTGGCAGCACATAAAACAGCATCAGCCGTTCCAGTTGGCCGGCCAGGGGCATGCCGGTGGTGAAGGACATCACGTGCAGCCCATAGGCCAGGTACAACCCCAGCAACAGCAGGCCCTCGGCGCGGGTGACACGATAACCGGAATAGAACACCGGCAGGCACAGCACCGCCACGCCGAGCATCACCGGCAGGTCGAAATCCAGGGCATTCGGTGAGACCGACAGTGGCGTGGGGGCGGCGAGGGCGGTTATCCCCAATACCCCGAGCAGGTTGAACAGGTTGCTGCCGATGACGTTACCCACCGCAATGTCCCGTTGGCCGCGCAGGGCGGCGATCAACGAGGTGGCGAGCTCCGGCAGCGAGGTGCTGACGGCGACGATGGTCAGGCCGATGATGCGCTCCGAAAGCCCCAGGTCCGTCGCCACTTCCACCGCCGCGCCCAGCAACAGGTGCCCGGCGAAAATCAGCATTGCCAAGCCCAGCACGATCATCGCCAGGCTCCTGGGCCACGACCCCTGGGTCACCTCCATACCCACCGTGTGCGGCCGTCCCGAGTGCCGCGACTGACGCAACAACAGGCCCAGGTACACCGCCAGGCCCACCAGCAGCCATACTCCGTCCAGCCGGGTCAGTTCCTCATTCCAGGCCAGCACGAACACCAGCAGGCTGGCACCGATCATCAACGGAATGTCCAGGCGCACCAATTGGCGCGAGACGCGCAATGGAATGATCAGCGCCGACAGCCCGAGGGTGACGAGGATGTTGAAGATGCTGCTGCCGATCACGCTGCCCACGGCGATGTCGGCGTTTTGCGCCAGGGTTGCCTGCAGGCTGACGGCCATTTGTGGGGCGCTGCTGCCGAACGCGACGACGCTCAGGCCGATGATCAGTGGTCGTACCTGCAAGCGTGCCGCCAGGCCCACGGCGGCGCGCACCAGCAGTTCGGCGCCGCCGATCAGCAACAGCAGGGCGCCGAACAATTCGATCAGGCTGGGCAGCGGTAGGGCGGTGAGTAGGGAAATGGCCGGGCTCCGTCTATCAATCGTCGAGGGCTTGCACGCGCACGCGTGCGGTGCCGCTGCGCAACATGCCCAGTTGCTCGGCGGCTTCGCGGGACACGTCGATCAAGCGGCCTCGGGAGTATGGGCCACGGTCGTTGATGCGCACCACTACGCTGTCATTGTTGCTCAGGTTGGTGACTTTCACCCGGGTGCCGAACGGCAACTGGCGATGGGCGGCGGTCAGGCTGTGCTGGTCGAAACGCTCGCCGCTGGCGGTGCGCTTGCCGTGGTGCCTGGCACCGTAATAAGAGGCGACGCCGGTCTGGTCGTAGCCGTGTGGATCGACCGTCCCGCTCTGGCTGGCGCAACCGGCCAACAGGGACAGCAGGGCGCAGGCGCCGAGGAGACGCTTCATTCGATGACCCCATGATCGTTCCCACGCTCTGCGTGGGAATGCAGCCCGTGACGCTCTGCGTCACAAAAAGCGGACGCGGAGCGTCCAGTGAGGCGTTCCCACGCAGAGCGTGGGAACGATCACCGTCGATAAGTCAGCCCTCGAGCTTGCTTTTGAGCAGTTCGTTGACCTGTTGCGGGTTGGCCTTGCCCTTGGAGGCTTTCATGGCCTGGCCGACGAAGAAGCCGAACATCTTGCCGCGCTTGGCTTCGTCTGCCGCACGGTACTGTTCGACCTGCTCGGCGTTGGCCGCGAGCATTTCATCGAGCACGGCGGAAATGGCGCCGGTATCGGTGACCTGCTTCAAGCCGCGCTTCTCGATGATCTCGTCGGCGCTGCCCTCGCCATTGGCCATGGCTTCGAACACCATCTTGGCGATCTTGCCGGAAATGGTGTTGTCCTTGATCCGCACCAGCATGCCGCCCAGTTGCTCGGCCGAGACCGGCGACTGGTCGATTTCCAGGCCTTGTTTGTTCAACAGGCTGCCCAGTTCCACCATCACCCAGTTGGCCGCCAGCTTGGCGTCGCCGCCGATGCTCACGACTTTCTCGAAGTAATCGGCCTGTTCGCGACTGGTGGCCAGGACGTTGGCGTCATAGCTCGACAGCCCGAATTGCGCCTGGAAGCGCTCGCGTTTTTGCGGCGGCAGTTCCGGCAGGGTGGCGCGCACCTCGTCGAGGAACGAGTTCTCGATAACCACCGGCAGCAGGTCCGGGTCGGGGAAGTAACGGTAGTCGTTGGCTTCTTCCTTGCTGCGCATCGGACGGGTCTCGTCCTTGTTCGGGTCGTACAGGCGGGTCTGCTGGATGACCTTGCCACCGTCCTCGATCAGTTCGATCTGGCGCTGGATCTCGCTGTTGATCGCCTTCTCGATGAAGCGGAACGAGTTGACGTTCTTGATCTCGCAGCGGGTGCCGAATTCGACCTGGCCCTTGGGCCGGATCGACACGTTGCAGTCGCAGCGCAGCGAGCCTTCGGCCATGTTGCCGTCGCAGATGCCCAGGTAGCGCACCAATGCGTGGATCGCCTTGACGTAGGCCACGGCTTCCTTGGCGCTGCGCATGTCCGGCTCGGAAACGATTTCCAGCAGCGGCGTGCCGGCACGGTTCAGGTCGATGCCGGTGGCGCCGTTGAATTCTTCGTGCAGGCTCTTGCCGGCGTCTTCTTCCAGGTGCGCCCGGGTGATGCCGACGCGTTTGACCGTGCCGTCTTCCAGGGCGATGTCCAGGTGGCCCTTGCCAACGATCGGCAATTCCATCTGGCTGATCTGGTAACCCTTGGGCAGGTCTGGGTAGAAGTAGTTCTTGCGGGCGAACACGTTGTGCTGGCCGATCTCGGCGTCAATCGCCAGGCCGAACATCACCGCCATGCGCACTGCTTCGGCGTTGAGCACCGGCAGTACGCCGGGCATGCCCAGGTCGACCAGGCTGGCCTGGGTGTTGGGCTCGGAGCCGAACGTGGTGGAGCTACCGGAAAAGATTTTCGACCGGGTGGTGAGCTGGGTATGAATCTCCAGCCCGATCACGACTTCCCATTGCATGTGTTTCTCCTCAGAAGCCGGTTGGGGTGCGGGTGTGCCAGTCAGTGTTCAACTGATACTGGTGGGCAACGTTCAACAGGCGGCCTTCCTGGAAATACGGCGCGAGCAACTGCACGCCCACTGGCAGGCCATCGACGAAACCGGCCGGCATGGACAGGCCCGGCAAGCCGGCGAGGTTCGCGGTGATGGTGTAGACGTCTTCCAGGTACTCGGCGACCGGGTCACTGTTCTTGGCACCGAGTTTCCAGGCCGGGTTCGGCGTGGTTGGACCGAGGATGATGTCGACCTCGTTGAAGGCGGCCATGAAGTCGTTCTTCACCAGGCGGCGGATTTTCTGCGCCTTGAGGTAGTAGGCGTCGTAGTAGCCGGCGGACAGCGCGTAGGCGCCGACCATGATCCGGCGCTGCACTTCGGCACCGAAGCCTTCGCCACGGGAGCGCTTGTACAGGTCGATCAGGTTTTCCGGGTTCTCGCAGCGATAGCCGAAGCGCACGCCGTCGAAACGCGACAGGTTCGAGGACGCTTCCGCCGGGGCGATCACGTAGTACGCCGGAATCGCGTGCTGCATGTTCGGCAGGCTGATTTCCTTGATGACCGCACCGAGCTTCTCCAGCTCCTTGACGCTGTTGTGGACCAGTTCGGCGATGCGTGGGTCGAGGCCGGCGCTGAAGTACTCCTTCGGCACACCGATGCGCAGGCCCTGCAGCGAGCCGTTGAGGCTGGCGCTGTAGTCCGGCACTGGCTCATCGATGCTGGTGGAGTCGTTCGGGTCGAAGCCGGCCATGCCTTGCAGCAGGATTGCGCAGTCTTCGGCGGTGCGGGCCAGCGGGCCACCCTGGTCGAGGCTGGAGGCGTAGGCGATCATGCCCCAGCGCGAGACACGGCCGTAGGTCGGCTTGAGGCCTGTGAGGTTGGTGAACGCCGCCGGTTGGCGAATCGAGCCGCCGGTGTCGGTGGCGGTGGCGGCCGGCAACAGGCGTGCGGCCACGGCGGCGGCGGAACCACCGGACGAGCCGCCCGGTACGTGTTCCAGGTTCCACGGGTTTTTCACCGCGCCGTAGTAGCTCGACTCGTTGGCCGAGCCCATGGCGAATTCGTCCATGTTGGTCTTGCCCAGGGTCACGGTGCCGGCGGCGGCCAGCTTGGCGACCACGGTGGCATCGTACGGCGCCTTGAAGTTGTCGAGCATCTTCGAGCCGCAGCTGGTGCGGATGCCCTGGGTGCAGAACAAGTCCTTGTGGGCGATCGGCGCACCGAGCAGGGCGCCGGTTTCACCGTTGGCGCGCCGGGCGTCGGCGGCCTTGGCCTGGCTCAGGGCCAGCTCCTGGGTGAGGCTGATGAAGCTGTTGAGCTGCGGATCGAGCTGGGCGATGCGCGCCAGCAGGACCTGGGTCAGCTCTTCGGAAGAAAACTTTTTATCGGCGAGTCCGCGGGCGATCTCGGCCAGGGTCATGTGATGCATGAGAGGCTCTTTCCCTTTAGTCGATGACTTTCGGAACCAGGTACAGGCCGTTTTCGACCGCTGGTGCGATGGACTGGTAGGCCTCGCGGTGATTGGACTCGGTCACGACGTCGGCGCGCAGGCGCTGGCTGGCTTCCAGTGGGTGTGCCAGTGGTTCGATACCGTCGGTATTGACCGCCTGCATCTCGTCGACCAGCCCCAGAATGCTGTTCAGGGCAGAAGTGATGTGTGGAAGATCGGCTTCATTGAGGCCCAGACAGGCCAGATGAGCGATTTTTTCCACGTCGGAGCGTTCAAGCGCCATGGGATTCTCCAGTGGAAAACAAAACGGACGTAGTCTGTCCGTGTGTTAGATTGTCGGAACACTACCGCATTTCTACGGTCTTACGGCCGCGATTTCGGGGTTTGGTGCACAGAAAAGCGGCCAATTTAACATATTGGCGCCTTGCCCAAAATCCCTGTCGTTGTTAGAGTTTGCCGCACTTTTTTACCCACGCGTTGCCTAGGGTCCCTTTCCCATGTTCAAGAAACTGCGTGGCATGTTTTCCAGCGATCTTTCCATTGACCTGGGCACTGCCAACACCCTTATTTACGTGCGCGAGCGCGGTATCGTCCTGAATGAACCCTCGGTCGTGGCCATCCGCACCCACGGTAACCAGAAAAGTGTCGTGGCTGTCGGTACGGAAGCCAAGCGCATGCTGGGCCGTACACCGGGCAACATCGCGGCCATTCGCCCAATGAAGGACGGCGTGATCGCCGACTTCAGCGTCTGCGAAAAGATGCTGCAGTACTTCATCAACAAGGTTCACGAAAACAGCTTCCTGCAGCCCAGCCCTCGTGTGCTGATCTGCGTTCCATGCAAGTCCACCCAGGTAGAGCGACGCGCTATCCGTGAATCGGCCCTCGGCGCCGGTGCCCGTGAAGTGTTCCTGATCGAAGAGCCAATGGCTGCTGCCATCGGTGCCGGCCTGCCGGTGGAAGAAGCCCGCGGCTCGATGGTCGTCGACATCGGTGGTGGCACCACTGAAATCGCGCTGATCTCCCTCAACGGTGTGGTCTACGCCGAATCCGTACGTGTGGGCGGCGACCGTTTCGACGAAGCGATCATCACTTATGTGCGTCGCAACTACGGCAGCCTGATCGGCGAATCCACCGCCGAGCGCATCAAGCAGGAAATCGGCACGGCCTATCCGGGCGGTGAAGTGCGTGAAGTCGACGTGCGCGGTCGCAACCTGGCCGAAGGCGTTCCTCGGGCCTTTACCCTCAACTCCAACGAAGTGCTCGAAGCGCTGCAAGAATCGTTGGCGACCATCGTCCAGGCCGTCAAGAGCGCCCTGGAGCAGTCTCCGCCGGAGCTGGCGTCGGACATCGCCGAGCGCGGCCTGGTGCTGACCGGTGGTGGCGCGCTGCTGCGTGACCTCGACAAGCTGCTGGCCCAGGAAACCGGGCTGCCGGTGATCGTTGCCGAAGACCCGTTGACCTGCGTTGCCCGCGGCGGTGGCCGTGCATTGGAAATGATGGACAAGCACACCATGGACCTGCTCTCCAGCGAATAAGTTGGCTGGATCGTCTATGTTGTTCGCTCCCGGGCAGCACTTTGCAGTGCTGCCCGTTGGCGTTTATCTTCTGTCATTCGTATCCAGGCCGGTTTGATGCCGTATGAATAAAGAAAACATTTGCCTGGGAGGAGCGGCCTATTAAACCGCTTTTCGCCAAAGGCCCCTCATTGGGTGTGCGCCTGCTGGTGCTGACCGTGCTCTCGGTCGCGCTGATGGTGGTCGATGCCCGCTTCACGCTGCTCAAGCCTGTACGCAGCCAGATGTCGCTGGTGTTGATGGAGTCCTACTGGATCACCGACCTGCCGCAGCGCTTGTGGCAAGGTGTGGCCAGCCAGTTTGGCAGCCGCACCGAGCTGGTCGCCGAAAACGAAAAACTCAAGACCGAAAACCTGCTGTTGCAGGGGCGCATGCAGAAGCTGGCGGCCCTCACCGAGCAGAACGTGCGGCTGCGCGAGTTGCTCAACTCTTCGGCGCTGGTCAACGAGAAGGTCGAAGTGGCCGAGTTGATCGGCATGGACCCCAACCCCTTCACCCACCGCATCATCATCAACAAGGGTGAGCGCGATGGCGTGGTCCTCGGCCAGCCGGTGCTCGACGCCCGGGGCCTGATGGGCCAGGTGGTGGAGTTGATGCCCTACACCTCCCGCGTGCTGCTGCTGACCGATACCACCCACAGCATTCCCGTGCAGGTCAATCGCAACGGCTTGCGCGCGATTGCCAGCGGCACCGGCAACCCGGAACGCCTGGAACTGCGGCATGTGGCCGATACCGCCGATATCAAGGAAGGCGACCTGCTGGTCAGCTCCGGTCTTGGCCAGCGCTTCCCGGCCGGTTATCCGGTGGCAACGGTCAAGGAAGTCATCCATGACTCCGGCCAGCCGTTTGCCATCGTTCGCGCGGTGCCGACGGCTGCATTGAATCGCAGCCGCTACCTGCTGCTGGTATTCAGCGACAACCGTACGCCTGAAGAGCGTGCCAACGACGCCGCCGTGGCCCAGGAAGCCCAGGACCGCCAGGGCGGCGAATCGGCCGCCCCAGCGACAGCAGCGCCTGCGCCGGTCCCTGCCACGGTGCCAAAACCAGCAGTGCCTGCACCTGCGACGGCGGCTCCGGCCACCACGCCGACGGCCACCGCACCTGTCGCGCCCGCTGTGAAACCGACCCGCTCGGCCACCCACGCGCCCGCCGCGCAGCCTGCTCAGCCAGCCCGGCCCGCCGCCAAACCGCCAGCCTCCACGCCGGCCACCGCGCCAGCCCCCAGGGGAGCACGAGAAGAATGAGCAGTACCCAATCCGGTAACGGCTGGATGGTCTGGCTGACCTTCGCCATCGGCCTGTTGCTCAGCGTTTCGCCGCTGCCGCAGTTCATGGAAATCCTGCGCCCACTGTGGCTGGCCCTGTTGCTGGCCTTCTGGGCGCTGGCCTTGCCGCACAAGGTCGGCATGGTCACCGCCTGGTGCCTGGGCCTGGCCGAGGACGTGCTTTACGGCACGTTGCTGGGACAGAACGCGCTGATCCTGACGCTGATCACCTTCCTGGTGCTGTCGTTGCAACAACGCCTGCGGATGTTCCCCATGTGGCAGCAGTGCCTGGTGATCCTGGTGATCTTCGGCCTGGCGCAACTGGTGCAATTGTGGCTCAGCGCGCTGACCGGCAACCGCCAGCCGACCCTGGCATTGGTGTTGCCAGCCCTGGTCAGCGCCTTGCTCTGGCCCTGGGTCAGCTTCGGTTTGCGTGGCCTGCGCCTGCGTTTCAAAATCAACTGATTCGGTCAGGCATTGGCCTTGATAGGGAGATGTCTTGATGAAACCGCTTTACCTCGCCTCAGGCTCGCCGCGTCGGCGTGAACTGCTCACGCAGATCGGCGTGCCCTTTACCGCCATCGGTGCGGAGATCGACGAAACTCCCCTGTACCACGAAACCCCTTCGGCCTATGTCGAGCGCCTGGCGCGCGGCAAGGCCGAGGCGGGTCGGCAAGCCCTGGACGCCGGCGTGGATGGCTGCGTGCTGGGCGCCGATACGGCTGTGGTACTGGACGGACGAATTCTCGGCAAACCCGTGGACCAGGCCAACTCCATGACGATGCTCTTGAGCCTGTCCGATCGCGAACATGAAGTATTGACCGCCATTGCCCTACTGGATGGGCAGCGTTGCCAATCCCGCGTTGTGCGCAGCCTGGTGCGTTTTCGTTCGATCACGGAACAGGAAGCGGCGGCCTACTGGGCCAGCGGTGAACCCCGGGACAAGGCCGGTGGCTATGGTATTCAAGGGCTGGGCGCGGTGTTCGTCGCCGGGCTTGAAGGCAGTTATTCAGCCGTCGTTGGCCTGCCGCTGTGCGAAACCGCAGAACTACTGGGCCATTTCGGCATACCCTGTTGGCAAACCTTGAACGCGCGCTGAGCGCCGTCTGACTTGATGC
Organism: Pseudomonas sp. A-RE-22; assembly: GCF_019956035.1. Classification (NCBI taxonomy): domain Bacteria; kingdom Pseudomonadati; phylum Pseudomonadota; class Gammaproteobacteria; order Pseudomonadales; family Pseudomonadaceae; genus Pseudomonas; species Pseudomonas sp. A-RE-22. Next base: position 62,332 of record NZ_JAHBCZ010000017.1, on the reverse strand, counting down.
GGCCATAATCGTGAACATGCCTGAACGAGACCCTGCCATGAGTGAAGAGATCCTGATCAACATCACGCCGATGGAATCGCGCGTGGCGGTGGTTGAAAACGGTGTTCTGCAAGAGGTCCACGTCGAGCGCACGCAAAAGCGTGGCATCGTCGGCAATATCTACAAAGGCAAGGTGGTACGGGTGCTGCCGGGCATGCAGGCGGCCTTCGTCGACATCGGCCTGGACCGCGCGGCATTCATCCACGCGTCGGAAATTTCCATGCGCGAAGGGCCGGCCGTGGAGAGCATCAGCGCGCTGGTGCATGAAGGCCAGAGCCTGGTGGTGCAGGTCACCAAGGACCCCATCGGCTCCAAGGGCGCGCGCCTGACCACGCAACTGTCGATTCCGTCGCGCTACCTGGTGTACATGCCGCGCACCGCCCATGTCGGCATTTCCCTGAAGATCGAAGACGAAGCCGAGCGCGAGCGCCTCAAGCAGGTGGTCAGCGACTGCGTGGAAAAAGAAGGTATCAAGGAAGCCGGTGGGTTCATCCTGCGCACCGCCGCCGAAGGGGCCGGGGCCGATGAGATCCTCATGGACATCCGCTACCTGCGCAGGCTTTGGGACCAGATCGCAGCGCAGATCAAGACCATCGCCACCCCCAGCGTGATCTACGAAGACCTGGGCCTGGCGCTGCGGACCTTGCGCGACCTGGTCAGCCCCAAGATCGAAAAAATCCGCATCGACTCCCGGGAAACCTTCCAGAAAACCACGCAGTTCGTCGCCGAACTGATGCCGGAAATCGCCGACCGCCTCGAGCATTACCCTGGCGAACGGCCAATTTTCGACCTGTACGGCGTCGAAGATGAAATCCAGAAAGCCCTGGAGCGCAAGGTGCCGCTCAAGTCCGGCGGCTACCTGGTGGTGGACCCGGCCGAGGCCATGAGCACCATCGATGTCAACACCGGGGCGTTCGTCGGCCATCGCAACCTGGAAGAAACCATCTTCAAGACCAACCTGGAAGCCGCCACCGCCATCGCCCGGCAACTGCGCCTGCGCAACCTGGGTGGGATCATCATCATCGACTTCATCGACATGGAAGATGAAGAGCACCAGCGCCAGGTGCTGCGGACCCTGGAAAAACAACTCGAACGCGACCATGCCAAGACCAACATCATCGGTATCACCGAGCTGGGCCTGGTGCAGATGACCCGCAAGCGCACCCGCGAAAGCCTCGAACAGGTACTGTGCGAGCCGTGCAGCAGTTGCCAGGGCCGTGGCAAGCTCAAGACCCCGGAAACCGTGTGTTACGAAATCTTCCGGGAAATCCTCCGGGAGGCGCGCGCCTACCAGGCGACTGGCTATAGAGTGTTGGCGAACCAGAAAGTGGTGGATCGCCTGCTCGACGAGGAGTCAGGCAATGTCGCGGAGCTGGAAGCGTTTATCGGACGCACGATTCGCTTCCAGGTGGAAACCATGTATTCCCAGGAACAATACGACGTGGTGTTGCTCTGAAGAGCTTCGGAAGCGGCGGGCCCGCGGATTTGATTGTCTTTGCCAGGGGAGCCCACTGACATGGAGCGTCTGACACGTATTTTGGCGGCGCTGACTCGCTGGGGGCTGGGGCTGTGTGCGCTGCTGCTGGTGTTGCTGGCGTTGTACGTCAGCCTCGGTCGTGAGCTGGTCCCGCTGGTGGCCGAATACCGCGCCGAGGTCGAGACCCGGGCCAGCGCTGCCTTGGGCATGCCTGTGCACATTGGAAGTCTCGACGGTAGCTGGAGCGCCCTGGCGCCAATCCTGGCAGCGCGCGACGTGGTGGTCGGCGAAGGCCCCAACGCCTTGCACCTGGACCAGGTGCGAGCCGTGCCTGACCTGTGGGACAGCCTGCTGGCACGTCAGGTGCGCATTGCCCACCTGGAAGTCAGCGGCCTGAAGATCAGCCTCAAGGAAGGCGCCGACGGCAAATGGGCCCTGGAAGGCCTGCCGGTGAAGGACGACCAGCCCCTCGATCCGCAGCAATTGCTCGAACGCATGCAGGTGGTTTCCAAGTTCTCGCTGCTCGACAGCCAGGTGACCTTGCAACCTGTCGAGCAACCACCGCTGACCCTCACCTACGTCGGTTTGAGCCTGCGCACCGGCGCCACCCGCCAACGGCTGGACGTGCGCTTGACCCTGCCTGACGGTCAGCCCGTGGCGATCAACCTGCGCACCCGTATCCGCGCCAGTGATTGGAAGAATGGCCAGGCCGATGCGTACCTGAGCCTGCCGCAAAGCGACTGGTCCAAATGGCTGCCCAAACGCCTGACCCAGCAATGGAATTTTTCCCGGATCAAGGCCGGTGGCGAGTTCTGGCTGAGTTGGGGGGACGGTACGGTGCAAAGCGCGGCCATGCGCTTGGACGCTCCTGACATCCTGGGTGCCTACGCCGAGCGCAAGCCGGTGCAGATCCATAACCTGGCGCTCAATGGATATTTCCAGCGCGGCGACCAGGGATTTACCGCGACCTTCGATTCCCTGGCGATGAACCTGGGCGAAACCCGCTGGGAATCGCGCCTGCAACTGCAACAGAGTGCTGCCACCGAAAAGGCCGAGGAGCGCTGGCACCTGCAGGCCGACCGCCTCGACTTGACCCCCCTGACGCCTTTGCTCAATGCCCTGGCACCGTTGCCCGAAGGCCTGGCGACGACCATCGACCGTCTCAAGGTGACCGGTGGCCTGCGCAACGTGCTGCTGGACTACCGGCCGCAGAACACTGGTGACCAGAAAATCAGCTTCGCCACCAACCTGGACACCGTGGGCTTTGATGCCTATCGCGGCGCCCCGGCTGCGCGCAACGTATCGGGGAGCCTGAGCGGCGACCTCGGTGGCGGCGAGCTGCGCATGGACAGCAAGGATTTTTCCCTGCACCTGGACCCGATTTTCGCCAAGCCCTGGCAGTACCTGCAGGCCAACGCCCGGTTGACCTGGAAGCTCGACAAGCAAGGCTTCACCCTGATCGCGCCGTATTTGAAGGTGCTGGGCGAGGAGGGCCGGATTGCCGGCGACTTCCTGATCCGCCTGCATTTCGACCACAGCCAGGAAGACTACATGGACCTGCGGGTCGGCCTGGTGGACGGTGACGGACGCTATACCGCCAAGTACCTGCCAGCGGTCCTCAGCCCGGCGCTGGATGAGTGGCTGCGCACGGCCATCGTCAAGGGCGCGGTGGACGAAGGCTTTTTCCAGTATCAAGGCTCGCTCAATCACGGTGCCGAGGATGCGGCGCGCAGCATCAGCCTGTTTTTCAAGGTGCATGACGCCGAATTGGCGTTCCAGCCGGGCTGGCCTTCGGTCAGCAAGGTCAGCGGCGATGTCTTCGTCGAAGACAGTGGCGTGCGCATCTTCGCCAGCCAGGGACAATTGCTCGATACCCAGGTCAAGGATGTTTCGGTGAACATTCCCCATGTACCCAGCGGGCAGAGTGTTCATCTGTTTCTGGACGGCGGGTTCGCTGGAGGACTGGGCGACGGTCTGAAAATCCTCCAGACCGCGCCGATCGGGACCGCCGAGACATTCGCCGGCTGGGAGGGCGAGGGCGACCTGCAAGGCAGCGTGAAGCTCGACATTCCCCTGGTCAAAGGCGAGCAACCGAAGATCCTGGTGGACTTCGCCACCGACAAGGCCCGTCTCAAGCTCAGCGAGCCGGTATTGGAACTGACCCAACTCAAGGGCAATTTCCGCTTCGACAGCAACAAGGGCTTGAGCGGCAAGGGCATCAGTGCCCGGGCATTCGACCGGCCCGTGACCGCGCAGATTTTCGCCGAGGGCCGCGCCGGAGCGCTCAACACACGGGTCGCGGCGTCCGGGCAGGTGGAGATCAAGAAACTCACCAGTTGGCTGAATGTCACCCAGCCGTTGCCGGTATCCGGTGTCGTGCCCTACCAGTTGCAAGTGATCCTCGACGGCGCCGACAGCCAATTGTCGGTCAGTTCCAACCTCAAGGGCGTGGCGGTGGACCTGCCAGCACCCTTTGGCATGACCGCCGATGTCGGGCGCGACACGGTGTTTCGCATGACCCTGCAAGGGCCGGAGCGTCGTTACTGGGTCAATTATGGCGACCTGGCCAGTTTCACTTACGCCGCGCCGAGCGGGAAAATCGCCGACGGTCGTGGCGAATTATTGCTGGGTACCGGCGATGCCGTTCTGCCCGGGGCCAAGGGGCTGCGACTGCGTGGCAAACTGTCGGAACTGGACGTAAGTCCCTGGCAGGATCTGGTGAACAAGTACGCGGGCCAGGATCCGGGCGGCAGTGCCAAGCAACTGCTCAACAGCGTCGATCTGACCATCGGCAAGCTCACTGCCATGGGCACGACCCTGGACCAGGCGTCTGTGCAATTGGACCGCAAGCCGGACGCCTGGGCCTTGCGGCTGGACAGCCAGCAGGCCAAGGGCAATGTCAGCCTGCCGGACGCAAAGGCCGCCCCGATTGGTATCAAGCTCGATTATGTGCGCCTGCCGGCCACAGACCCGACGGTCCAAGCGGATGAAAACTCTCCGGACCCGTTGGCGTCGGTTGATCCCGGCAAAATCCCGGCCATGGATATTGCCATCGACAAACTGTTCCAGGGCCCTGATCTCATCGGTGCGTGGTCGCTGAAAGTGCGACCGACCGCCAAGGGCATCGCGTTGAACGATCTGGACATGGGCCTCAAGGGCATGGTGTTGAACGGCAGTGGTGGTTGGGAAGGCACGCCCGGTTCCACCAGCAGTTGGTACAAGGGCCGTATCGGCGGCAAGAACCTGGGCGACGTGCTCAAGGGCTGGGGTTATGCCCCGAGCGTGACCAGCCAGACATTTCGCCTGGATGTCGACGGCCGCTGGCCCGGCTCGCCGGCGTGGGTCGCCACCAAGCGTTTTTCCGGCAGCCTCGACGCGTCGCTGAGCAAGGGCCAGTTTGTCGAAGTGGAAGGCAGCGCCCAGGCGTTGCGGGTTTTTGGCCTGCTGAACTTCAACTCCATCGGTCGACGCTTGCGCCTGGACTTCTCCGACCTGTTCGGCAAGGGCCTGAGCTACGACCGGGTCAAGGGACTGTTGGTGGCGAGCGACGGTGTGTACGTGACCCGCGAACCCATTACCCTGACCGGGCCGTCGAGCAACCTGGAGCTCAACGGTACGCTGGACATGGTGGCCGATCGGGTCGACGCCAAGCTGCTGGTGACGCTGCCGGTGACCAATAACCTGCCGATCGCCGCGTTGATCGTTGGCGCACCGGCGGTGGGTGGGGCGCTGTTTCTGATAGACAAACTGATCGGTGACCGCGTGGCGCGCTTTGCCAGCGTAAGATACGACGTCAAGGGGCCGTGGAAAGAGCCGAAGATCACCTTCGACAAGCCGTTTTGACAGTTCGACGCCAACTCCCTTGTGGGAGGGGGCCTGTGGGAGCAAAGCTTGCTCGCGATTACGGTGTATCAGTCAGCCTATATGTTGGATGTACCTGCCTCATCGCGAGCAAGCTTTGCTCCCACTGCCGCCTTGGGCGAGGATAGAAAAGAGGGAGGAGCCATGCCAGTCGCAGTGATTCAAATGGTCAGCCAAAGCGATGTGCTCGCCAACCTGGCTCGTGCCCGTGTGCTGCTGGAGCAGGCTGCCGCAGGCGGTGCCAGGCTGGCCGTGCTGCCGGAGAATTTCGCCGCGATGGGACGGCGGGACATTGCCGATATCGGTCGAGCCGAAGCCTTTGGTCAGGGACCGATCCTGCCCTGGTTGAAACAGGTCGCCCGAGACCTCAAGTTATGGATTGTGGCCGGCACGTTGCCGTTGCCACCGGTGGACCAGCCCGAGGCCAGGTCCCATGCCTGTTCGTTGCTGGTCGACGATCAGGGGCAGATCGTGGCGCGCTACGACAAGCTGCACCTGTTCGATGTGGATGTGGCGGACAATCGCGGGCGCTACCGCGAGTCGGATGACTATGCTTATGGCGCTAACGTGGTGGTTGCCGATACCCCCGTGGGCCGGGTGGGCCTGACGGTCTGTTATGACTTGCGGTTCCCGGAGCTCTACAGCGAGCTGCGGGCTGCCGGGGCCGAACTGATCACGGCGCCGTCAGCGTTTACCGCGGTGACCGGTGCGGCCCATTGGGAGGTGCTGATTCGCTCCCGGGCCATCGAGACCCAGTGCTACATGCTGGCGGCCGCCCAGGGCGGCGTGCATCCGGGGCCGCGGGAAACCTTTGGCCATGCCGCGATTGTCGACCCGTGGGGCCGTGTGCTGGCACAACAGGATCAAGGCGAGGCCGTGCTGCTGGCCGAGCGCGACAGCAGTGAACAGGCGTCCATCCGGGCGCGCATGCCGGTGGCCAGCCATCGGCGCTTTTTCTCGCAGGGCGCTCGACAGCGGCCTGTCCAAGACGACGAATTCAAGGCGTAAATCATATGAGCGGGTTGTTGTCCTCAGTCAGTGAACACCTTCTAGCCCCCGGCGGCGTGACCCTCGAAAGCCTGCAAGGCGTGCTAGGCGACCTGGCCGGCCCGGGCATCGATGCGGCCGACCTGTATTTCCAGGGGCAGATCTCCGAGTCCTGGTCCTTGGAAGACGGCATCGTCAAGGAAGGCAGTTTCAACCTCGACCAGGGCGTGGGCGTGCGCGCCCAGTCCGGGGAAAAGACCGGTTTTGCCTACAGCAACGCCATCACCCTCGAAGCCCTCGGCGCTGCTGCCCGTGCGGCCCGCTCGATCTCCCGCGCCGGGCAGAACGGCACGGTCCAGGCGTTCAGCAGCCAGGACGTGGCGCAGTTGTATGCGCCGGATAACCCGTTGGAAGTCATGAGCCGCGCCGAAAAAGTCGAGCTGCTCAAGCGCATCGACGTCGCCACCCGTGCCCTCGACCCGCGCATCCAGCAAGTGTCGGTCAGCATGGCCGGGGTCTGGGAACGGATCCTGGTGGCGTCCACCGACGGCGGCCTGGCGGCGGACGTGCGGCCGCTGGTGCGGTTCAACGTCAGCGTGATCGTCGAGCAGAACGGTCGCCGTGAGCGCGGCGGCCATGGCGGTGGCGGGCGCACCGACTACCGTTATTTCCTCAGCGAAGACCGCGCCATGGGCTACGCCCGCGAAGCGTTGCGTCAGGCGCTGGTCAACCTGGAGGCCATTCCGGCCCCGGCCGGTACGTTGCCGGTGGTGCTGGGGTCCGGTTGGTCCGGCGTGCTGCTGCACGAAGCAGTCGGCCACGGCCTGGAAGGCGATTTCAACCGCAAGGGCAGCTCGGCCTACAGTGGGCGCATGGGGGAAATGGTCGCCTCGAAACTCTGCACCATTGTCGATGACGGCACCCTGGCCGGGCGTCGTGGCTCCCTGAGCGTCGACGATGAAGGCACCCCGACCGAATGCACCACGCTGATCGAGAACGGCGTGCTCAAGGGCTACATGCAGGACAAGCTCAACGCCAGGCTGATGGGCGTGGCCCGCACTGGCAACGGTCGCCGTGAATCCTACGCGCACCTGCCGATGCCGCGCATGACCAACACCTACATGCTGGGTGGTCAAAGCGATCCGGCGGAAATCATCGCCTCGGTGAAAAAAGGCATCTATTGCGCCAACCTCGGCGGCGGCCAGGTGGACATCACCAGCGGCAAGTTCGTGTTCTCCACCAGCGAGGCCTACCTGATCGAAGACGGCAAGATCACCGCACCGGTCAAGGGCGCGACCCTGATCGGCAACGGGCCGGAGGCGATGAGCAAGGTGTCGATGGTCGGTAACGACCTGGCGCTGGACAGCGGTGTGGGCACGTGCGGCAAGGATGGGCAATCGGTGCCAGTGGGCGTCGGCCAGCCGACCCTGAAGATCGATGCGATTACCGTGGGTGGCACGGGCGCATGACCGGAGCATCGGGTGGAGTGCAAGGGCCTCCACCCGTGGGCGTTACTCAGCGCAGGCCGCGTTGGGTTTCGTCCAGCTCACGGATGTACTTGAAGATTTTACGGCTCGAGGCCGGTGGCTTGTTCTGTGCCAGTTCGTGCTGGGCCTGACGGATCAGGGAGCGCAATTGCTGACGGTCAGCCTCCGGGTAGTCGATGACGAATTTTTCCAGCACGCCGTCGTCGCCTGCGATCAAGCGATCGCGCCAGCGCTCCAGGTTGTGGAAACGTTCGTTGTACTGCCGGGTGGAGGCATCGAGTTGATCGAGCAGGACCAGGATGGCGTCAGTGTCCTGATCGCGCATCAGTTTGCCGATGAATTGCAGGTGCCGTTTACGCGCGATATTCGCGGTGTGCTTGGGCGCATCGGCCAGGGCCCGGCGCAAGGCGTCGGTCAAAGGCAGTTTGGCCAGCAAGTCAGGCTTGAGTGTTGTCAGGCGCTCGCCGAGGTCAACCAGAGCATGCAGCTCGCGTTTGACCTGGGATTTGCTTTTTTCACCCTCGTAGAGGGAGTCGTCGTAAGAATCAACCATGGTGGCAGTCCGCAAAGAAACGCCGCCATGATAACCAGTCGGGGGCCGCTTGTCCGGCCCGGTCGCTCGAAGGCCAAGGGTTTGTACGAAAAGTCGCCGAGCGGCGATCAGGCAAGGCGAAAACAGGCGAGGAAGCGGAGTTTACTGGTTGTAAATGAGCATTCCGAGCCTGTTTTCAACGCAGCATGATCGTCGCGCAGGCACTTTACGTACAAAGCCTTAACCGAAAGAAGAATTTGAGTGGAGAACACCATGAGTGCAGTTCAAAGCGTCGGCCCGCAGGCATTGCCGGCACTGCAGGAACAAGTCGAGCAGATCCTCGCCGAAGCCAAGCGCCAGGGCGCCAGTGCCTGTGAAGTGGCGGTGTCCCTGGAACAGGGCCTGTCGACATCGGTGCGCCAGCGTGAGGTGGAAACCGTCGAATTCAATCGCGACCAGGGCTTTGGCATCACCTTGTACGTGGGCCAGCGCAAGGGCTCGGCCAGCACTTCGGCGAGCGGCCCGGAGGCCATTCGCGAAACCGTCGCCGCGGCACTGGCGATTGCCCAGCACACCTCCGAAGACGAAGCCTCGGGCCTGGCCGATGCCGCGCTGATGTGCAAGGAACTGCGCGACTTCGACCTGTTCCACGCCTGGGACATCACCCCCGAGCAGGCCATCGAACAGGCACTGCGTTGCGAAGCCGCGGCATTCGAGGCCGACAGTCGGATCAAGAATGCCGACGGCACGACGCTCAATACCCACCAGGGCTGCCGGGTCTACGGCAACAGCCACGGTTTCATCGGCGGTTATGCATCGACCCGCCACAGTCTCAGTTGCGTGATGATCGCTGAGGCGAACGGCCAGATGCAGCGTGATTACTGGTACGACGTGAACCGCCAGGGCACCCTGCTGGCGGACCCGGTGAGCATTGGCCAGAAAGCCGCGCAACGGGCGGCCAGCCGCCTGGGCGCGCGGCCGGTGCCGACCTGCGAAGTGCCGGTGCTGTTTTCGGCCGAGCTGGCCGGTGGCCTGTTCGGCAGCTTCCTGTCGGCGGTGTCCGGCGGCAACCTGTACCGCAAGTCGTCGTTCCTCGAGGGCGCGCTGGGCCAGAAACTGTTCCCGGAATGGATGACCATCGACGAGCGTCCGCACCTGATGCAGGCCATGGGCAGCTCGGCGTTCGATGGCGACGGCCTGGCCACCTACGCCAAACCGTTCGTGGAAAACGGCGAGTTGGTGTCCTACATCCTCGGCACCTATTCGGGCCGCAAGCTCGGTATGCCGAGCACCGCCAATGCCGGTGGCGTGCATAACCTGTTCGTGACCCATGGCGAAGAAGACCAGGCGGCCCTGCTGCGGCGCATGGGGCGGGGCCTGCTGGTGACCGAACTGATGGGCCACGGCCTGAACATGGTTACCGGGGACTATTCCCGTGGCGCGGCGGGTTTCTGGGTCGAGAACGGCGAGATCCAGTTCCCGGTCCAGGAAGTGACCATCGCCGGGAACATGCGTGACATGTTCAAGCAGATCGTGGCCGTGGGCAACGATCTGGAACTGCGCAGCAACATCCGCACCGGTTCGGTGTTGGTCGAGCGGATGACCGTGGCGGGTAGCTAACGCTCACCGCTTGAAAAAGGCGCGTCACCCGTTGGGGTGACGCGCCTTTTTTGTGTCCGCAGAATTCTTTTGTGGCGAGGGGATTTATCCCCGCTGGGGCGCAAAGCGCCCCCCAAAATCTGACCCCGCGTTGTGTCTTGTTAATTGTCGAGGGCTGCTTCACGCCCAACGGGGATAGATCCCCTCGCCACAATGTGATCTTCATTAGACTTGTGTTGCTTCTTATTATCATCTAATAATGAATCTCATTCGCCGAGTGAGCCCCGGTCATGAGTTCTGCCCTGCACGAACAACCCTACCTTGAAAGCTGGCGCTGGATGAGCCGCCAGATCCGTTGCGCGATGAACCCGGACGAGCCGCGGTTGATCGAGCACTACCTGGCCGAGGGCCGCTATCTGGCCTGCTGCACCGTCACTTCGCCATGGATGATCTCCGAGACCGCGTTCCGGCTGCTGCTCGATACCGCCTCGGATGTCGCGCTGCCCTGGCATTGGCGCAATCTCTGCCTCGACCAGGCCTGGCGCCCTCTGCGTGAGCTCGAACAACAATCACTGTGCCGCTGCCGCCTCAAGCGCTGGCAGAGCCACGCCTGGGCGCTGGCGACCTGCGCCCTGGAGCCGTCGATTCCTCTTATTGAACTGGTGCAAGGATCTCCCGATGAGTAATACCCGTATCGAACGCGACAGCATGGGCGAGCTGCAAGTCCCGGTGGATGCCCTCTATGGCGCCCAGACCCAGCGCGCAGTGGATAACTTTCCGGTCAGTGGCCAGCGTATGCCGGCACAGTTCATCCGCGCCCTGATCCTGGCCAAGGCTGCCGCCGCCCGGGCCAACGTAGAGCTGGAACAAATCAGCGCAGCCCAGGGCAAGGCCATCGTCGATGCGTCCCTGGGGCTGCTCGAAGGCCGTTTCATGGACCATTTCCCAGTGGATATCTTCCAGACCGGCTCCGGCACCAGCTCCAACATGAACGCCAACGAAGTGATCGCCACCCTCGCCAGTCGTCTGCTGGGGGAAACGGTCAATCCGAACGACCACGTCAATTGCGGCCAGAGCAGCAACGACATCATCCCCACCAGCATTCATGTCAGCGCGGCGCTGGCCTTGCATGAGCAGCTGCTGCCGGCGCTGTCGCACCTGGTGCAGGTGATCGAGCGCAAGGCCGAAGAGGTCCACCCATTCATCAAGACGGGTCGCACCCATCTGATGGATGCCATGCCGGTGCGCCTGAGCCAGGTGCTCGACGGTTGGGCGCAGCAGCTCAAGGCCAATATCGGCCACTTGCAGGATTTGCTGCCGAGCCTGCAATCCCTGGCCCAAGGCGGTACGGCGGTCGGCACCGGGGTCAATGCCCATCCACGTTTCGCCGAGCTGTTCAGCCAACAACTGACGCAATTGACCCAGGTGCAATTCACCCCGGGCAAGAATCTGTTCGCGCTGATTGGCTCCCAGGACACCGCCGTAGCGGTTTCCGGACAGCTCAAGACCACCGCCGTGTCGCTGATGAAAATCGCCAACGACCTGCGCTGGATGAATTCCGGGCCGCTGGCAGGCCTGGGCGAGATCGAGCTCGAAGGCTTGCAACCGGGCTCCTCGATCATGCCCGGCAAGGTCAACCCGGTCATTCCTGAAGCCACCGCGATGGTGGCGGCCCAAGTGATTGGCAACGACACGGTGATCACTATCGCCGGTCAATCGGGCAACTTCGAATTGAACGTGATGCTACCGATCATCGCCCAGAACCTGCTGAGCAGCATCGCCTTGATGTCCACCGCCAGCCGCTTGCTGGCGGACAAGGCCATCGCCACCTTCAAGGTCAACGAGGCACGGCTCAAGGAAGCGTTGTCGCGCAACCCGATCCTGGTGACCGCGCTCAATCCCATCATCGGTTACCAGAAGGCCGCTGAAATCGCCAAGAAGGCTTACCAGCAAGGCCGGCCGGTCATCGATGTCGCCCTGGAGCACACCGACCTGACACGCAGCGAACTCGAAGTCCTGCTTGACCCGGAGAAGCTCACCGCTGGCGGCGTGTAACCCCGACACCTGTGTGGAGGACTCATCATGGAACACTGGAAACGTACGATCGAACGGGCCAATCGCTGTTTCATGCTGGGCGAACTGGTAGACGCCCGCGAAGCCTACCTGCAAGCCCTGGCGCTGGCCCTGGTGCTGTTCGAGCGTTGGGCGGATGCCGACGAAGCCGTGGCCGCGTGCGTCGTCTCCCATCACAACCTGGCAGACCTGCACTTGCGCCTGAACCAGCCGGAGGAGAGCGCCGAGTATTTGTGCGCGATCCACCAACGGTTGTTGCAGACGATGCAGGACGAACGCCTGGCACCGGCCCTGCGCACCGCCGCACTGCGTCAGAGCCACAAGACCTATGTCGAACTGCTGAGTTTCATCAGCGAGCACGGTGAATACCCACGGACCCAACGCCTGCTGCACTGCAATGCCGCTACGCCCCGGCAGCGCAATGCCCCTCTTCATCATGGAGCTCATTGAACATGGCTTTTACCTTGCCTGCATTGCCCTACGCCTACGACGCCCTGGAACCGCACATCGATGCGCAAACCATGGAGATCCACTACACCAAGCATCACCAGACCTACATCAATAACCTCAACGCAGCGGTGGACGGCACCGAATACGCCGGGTGGCCTGTCGAAAAACTGGTGTCCAGTGTCGAGCAGTTGCCGGCAAGCCTGCAGGCCGCAGTGATCAACCAGGGCGGTGGTCATGCCAACCATTCGCTGTTCTGGGAAGTGATGACGCCCCGGGGCGGCGGCCAGCCCGATGGCGCCCTGGCGGCAGCGATCGAAGCGCAACTGGGCGGTATCGAGGGTTTCAAGGAAGCCTTCACCAAGGCAGCGCTGAGCCGTTTCGGCAGCGGCTGGGCCTGGTTGAGCGTGACCCCGCAAAAGACCCTGGTGGTGGAAAGCAGCGGCAACCAGGACAGCCCGCTGATGAAGGGCAACACGCCGATTCTTGGCCTGGACGTCTGGGAGCACGCCTATTACCTGCGCTACCAGAACCGCCGTCCGGAATACATCAGCGCCTTCTACAACGTGATCAACTGGCCTGAGGTCGCCCGGCGCTACCAGGCTGCGCTGGCTTCGAGTCCTTCATGAAAGCAACCCAAGGCTGACTATGGATACTCAAACACTGGCGATTGGAAGCGGACGGATGTTCCGCTATGCCTTGGGGTCGTTGTTGCTGCTGGCCGGAATGACATTGTTGGCTGCCCAGGGCCTGGCATGGCTGGACTTGGAGCCCAGGTTGTTGCGCGCGCTCGAGGGTGGCGGGCTCTGCGCCTTGGGCACCGCGCTGGGGGCCGTGCCGGTGTTGGTCATCCGGCGCATGCCCCAGGCCGTCAGCGATTCGCTGCTGGGATTCGGTGCCGGGGTGATGCTCGCGGCCACGGCATTTTCGCTGATCGTGCCGGGCATTGCTGCGGCCGAGCAGTTGGGACTGACGCCTTGGGCCGCCAGCGGCCTTATCAGTTTCGGCATTCTATCGGGCGCGTTCGGGCTGTATCTAGTGGACCGCAAAGTCTGCGCCTGTCCCGAAAGGCTGGTCGCTGCGCCAGGCCGGCCGATCATTGCGCCGCGGATCTGGTTGTTCGTGTTTGCCATCATCGCCCACAACATTCCCGAAGGCATGGCGGTGGGGGTGTCGGCGGGCGGCGGCATGCCGGATGCCGACAGCCTGGCGATGGGCATCGCCTTGCAGGATGTACCCGAAGGGCTGGTGATCGCGCTGGTGCTGGCTGCGGCGGGGATGTCGCGGGCCAGGGCGTTCCTGATTGGCGCGGCGTCAGGGTTGGTCGAGCCCGTGTTCGCGCTGCTGTGCGCCTGGTTGGTGAGTCTGGCCGAGATGCTCTTGCCCCTGGGGCTCGCGTTGGCGGCCGGGGCGATGTTGCTGGTGGTGACTCACGAGGTTATTCCCGAATCCCGTCGCAATGGTCACGAGAAACTGGCGAGCCTGGGCCTGTTGGTGGGGTTTTGTCTGATGATGGTGCTGGATACGGCGTTGGCGTGACAAACGGCAGGCATCTAGGGTGATGTGATTTATCTGTGGCGAGGGAATCTGTGGGAGCAAAGCTTGCTCGCGATCCAGGCACCTCGGTTTTCTGAGTTACCGAGTCGCCTTCATCGCGAGCAAGCTTTGCTCCCACAAATGAATTCCCTTGCCACAATAAATCCGCCTTGGGATTTGGTCAGTTATTCGCCTTCGTCGAAGTATCTGTTGATCAGGTCCACCAGGGCATCCATCGCCTCCTGTGCCTGTTCACCTTCGGTGTGCAGGTGGATCTTGGTGCCCTTGCCAGCGGCGAGCATCATCATCGCCATGATGCTTTTACCGTCGACCGCAGTCTCGGGTGTGCGGCCAACCCTGATGGTGGTGTCCTTGAACTGGCCTGCGACTCCGACGAACTTGGCCGACGCTCGGGCATGCAAACCCAGCTTGTTGATGATTTCAATTTCCTGAGCAGGCATCGCGATGTGAATCCTTTAGCTGAGGTCGCGGTGGCGAACCTGGACGTTCTTCAGGGATTGTTGCAGGAGTTGACCCAGGCGTTCGGTCAGGTAGACGGAGCGGTGATGGCCGCCGGTACAACCGATGGCGATCGTGACATAGGCGCGGTTGCTCGCGGCAAAGCGGGGCAGCCATTTGAGCAGGTAGCTGGAGATGTCCTGGTACATTTCTTCGACATCCGGCTGGGCGGCCAGGTAGTCGATCACCGGTTGGTCGAGCCCGGACTGCGCGCGCAATTCCGGCTTCCAATAAGGATTGGGCAGGCAACGCACGTCGAACACCAGGTCGGCATCGACGGGCATGCCACGCTTGAAACCGAACGACTCCACCAGGAACGCCGTGCCCGGCTCGGGTTGGTTGAGCAGGCGCAGCTTGATCGTGTCACGCAACTGATACAGGTTCAGGTGCGTGGTGTTGACCTTCAGGTCCGCCAGGTCGGCAATCGGCCCCAGTAGCTGGCTTTCATCCTCGATGGCTTCGGCCAGCGAACGGTTGGCGTTGCTCAGTGGGTGGCGCCGGCGGGTTTCGGAAAAACGCTTGAGCAGTGTCTCTTCATCGGCATCCAGGTACAGCACGTCACACTGGATATGCCGGCTGCGCACTTCCTCGAGCAGTTCAGGAAAACGCGACAGGTGGCTTGGCAGGTTGCGCGCATCGATGGACACCGCCACCAGCGGCTGCGCCAGCTCGGTGTGGATCAGGGCGCGCTCGGCCAGTTCCGGCAGCAGGCCGGCGGGCAAATTGTCGATGCAATAGTAGCCGCTGTCCTCAAGCACGTTGAGGGCCGTGCTTTTACCGGAGCCGGAGCGGCCACTGACAATGATCATGCGCATTTTTAATGACCGTTCTGCTCGTCCAGGACAACCTGGTACAAAGCTTCGTTACTCGGTGCGCTGCGCAGTTTTTCGCGCACTTCCTTGCGGTCCAGCATGCTGGCAATCTGGCGCAGCAGCTCAAGGTGCGCATCGGTCGCCGCTTCCGGTACCAGCAATACAAACAGCAGGTCGACCGGGGCGCCGTCGATGGCGTCGAAATCTATAGCGGTTTCAAGGTGCAACAGCGCGCTGATCGGCGCGGCACAACCCTTGAGACGGCAGTGGGGAATGGCGATGCCGTTGCCAAAACCGGTGGAACCGAGTTTTTCACGGGCAACCAATGCCTCGAAGACGTCCTGCATTTCCAGATCCGGTACCTCGCGGTGGATCAGGTTGGCAATGTGTTCGAGGGCTTTCTTCTTACTGCCGCCCGGCGCGTTCACCTGGGAACGGCCGGGGGTCAGGATGGTTTCTAGTCGGATCATGGATTGGGGGGGTTAACGACCGGTTGCGCCCTGGAGGAGGCTCTGGGTCTTTTCCTTATGCTTTTTGAGTTGGCGATCCAGCTTGTCGGTCAGCAGGTCAATCGCGGCATACATGTCTGTGTGCTCTGCGTTGGCAACCACTTCTCCGCCGGGGATATGCAGCGTGGCTTCGATTTTCTGCAGCAGCTTCTCGACGTTCATCGTGACTTGCACGTTGGTGATCTTGTCGAAATGCCTTTCCAATCGGTCGAGTTTTTCGCCGATGTAGGTGCGCAGGGGTTCGGTCACTTCCAGTTGGTGTCCACTGATGTTGACTTGCATACAGCTTCTCCTTCGTTGCCAGTGCATAAAGCGGCAGGCAGAAATGCCTGCCACTGGAACGCTGTGGCGTGGCCTGTTACATCAACCGCTTGCGTTCGCTCGAAGGCGCGATCCCGAGGGATTCGCGGTATTTGGCGACGGTACGGCGGGCCACCTGAATGCCTTGTGCCTCCAGTAAACCAGCGATCTTGCTGTCACTCAACGGCTTTTTCTGATTTTCCGCAGCTACCAGTTTTTTGATGATCGCGCGGATGGCCGTGGACGAGCATTCGCCGCCTTCGGAGGTGCTGACGTGGCTGGAGAAAAAGTATTTCAATTCATAGATACCCCGAGGGGTATGCATGAATTTCTGGGTGGTTACCCGGGAAATCGTCGACTCGTGCATGCCCACTGCCTCGGCAATGTCATGCAGGACCAACGGTTTCATCGCTTCATCGCCGTACTCCAGGAAGCCGCGCTGATGCTCGACGATCTGGGTGGCAACTTTCATCAGGGTTTCGTTGCGGCTTTGCAGGCTCTTGATGAACCAGCGCGCTTCCTGCAACTGGTTGCGCATGAAGGTGTTGTCGGCGCTGGTGTCGGCACGCTTCACAAAGCCGGCGTACTGGGCGTTGACCCGCAGCTTGGGCACCGACTCCTGGTTGAGCTCCACCAGCCAGCGATCATTGTGCTTGCGCACGATCACGTCGGGGACCACATATTCGGGCTCGGTGGATTCGATCTGCGAGCCGGGGCGCGGGTTGAGGCTCTGCACCAGTTCGATGACCTGGCGCAGCTCATCTTCCTTGAGCTTCATGCGGCGCATCAGTTGGCTGTAGTCGCGGCCGCCCAACAGGTCGATGTAATCGGTGACCAGTCGCTTGGCTTCGGCCAGCCATGGTGTCTTGGCGGACAACTGGCGCAGTTGCAGCAACAGGCACTCGCCCAGGTTGCGGGCACCGATGCCGGCCGGTTCGAACTGCTGGATGCGATGCAGGACGGCTTCGATCTCGTCCAGCTCGATGTCGAGCTCGGGATCGAAGGCTTCCAGGATTTCTTCGAGGGTCTCGTCCAGGTAGCCCTGGTTGTTGATGCAATCGATCAGGGTCACGGCGATCAGGCGATCGGTGTCGGACATCGGCGCCAGGTTCAACTGCCACAGCAGGTGGCTTTGCAGGCTTTCGCCAGCAGAGGTACGGGTGGTGAAGTCCCACTCGTCGTCATCGCTGCTCGGCAGGCTGCTGGCGCTGGTCTGGTAGACGTCTTCCCAGGCCGTGTCCACAGGCAGTTCGTTGGGGATGCGTTCGTTCCATTCGCCATCCTCGAGGTTGTCCACCGTCGGGGCGGTTTCCTGGTAGGCCGGTTCCGGGATTTCGGTGTTGGTCTTCTGCTCGACGTTGTCGGCCAGCGGATCGGTGTTGTCGAAGTCGTCGCCTTCTTCCTGGCGTTCGAGCATCGGATTGGACTCCAGGGCCTCCTGGATTTCCTGTTGCAGGTCCAGGGTCGACAATTGGAGCAGGCGGATGGCCTGTTGCAGCTGCGGTGTCATCGTCAGCTGCTGGCCCATTCTCAAGACTAGCGATGGTTTCATGGCAGGGGCTTAACACCTTATTCGCCGGCGCACATGCGCCATCCACTACAGGGCGCCGAGGCGCCAAACTTAAGCAAATTATATGCCTGAAACTGAAGTGTTTGCCTAGAGCGTCGCCATAATAAAATTAAACGACGCTCGGACAATTCGCCAGACACTTGTGCTTACAGGCGGAACTCATGGCCCAGATACACTTCCTTGACCAGGTCATTGGCCAGGATGGCTGCGGAGTCGCCTTCGGCGATCAGCTGGCCGTCGTTGACAATGTAGGCGGTTTCACAGATATCCAGCGTCTCGCGCACGTTGTGGTCGGTGATCAGCACGCCGATCCCCTTGGCCTTGAGGTGATGGATGATCTGCTTGATGTCGCCTACCGAGATCGGGTCCACGCCGGCGAACGGTTCGTCGAGCAGGATGAACTTCGGTGCGGTGGCCAGGGCGCGGGCGATTTCCACGCGCCGCCGCTCGCCGCCGGACAGGCTCATGCCCAGGTTGTCGCGAATGTGGCTGATGTGGAAT
This sequence comes from Pseudomonas sp. A-RE-22, assembly GCF_019956035.1. NCBI lineage: Bacteria > Pseudomonadati > Pseudomonadota > Gammaproteobacteria > Pseudomonadales > Pseudomonadaceae > Pseudomonas > Pseudomonas sp. A-RE-22. The sequence goes on along the minus strand of NZ_JAHBCZ010000017.1, from coordinate 44,083 downwards.
TCCTGCAGCAGGCTTTCCAGCTCCTGGCGACGACCGGCCTTGTCGAGTTCCTTGCGGGTCTCGAGGATCGCCATGATGTTGTCGGCAACCGACAGTTTGCGGAAGATCGACGCTTCTTGCGGCAAATAGCCGATACCTGCCTTCGCCCGGCCGTGCATTGGCTGGTGGCTGACGTCCACGTCGTCGATCAGCACGCGACCCTGATCGGCCTGGACCAGGCCGACGATCATGTAGAAGCAGGTGGTCTTGCCCGCGCCGTTGGGGCCGAGCAGGCCGACGATCTGGCCGCTGTCGATGGACAGGCTGACATCACGCACGACTTGACGGCTCTTGTAGCTCTTGGCCAGGTGCTGAGCTTTCAGAGTTGCCATTACTGGGCCTTCTGCTCGTCGGTTTTCTTTTTCGGTTGGATCACCATGTCGATCCGCGGACGCGACTCGGTCACCTTGCTGCCGGTGGCGCGACCGGCGCTGGCCAGCTTCTTGACTGTGTCGTAGACGATTTTCTCGCCCTGGGTGACGTTGTTGTCCTTGTCGACGACCTTGGCGCGGTCGATCAGGACCACGCGATCCTGGGAGGCGTGGTACTGGATGGTTACCCCATAGCCCTGCACTGGCTTGGTATCGCCTGCGGTTTGCAGTTGCTCGAAATAGGCCAGGTTACCCACCGAGGTCACCACGTCGATGTCGCCGGACGGGGTGCGGGTGATGGTCACGGTATTGCCGGTGACCTTCATCGAGCCCTGGGTGATGATCACGTCGCCTTTATAGGTGGCAACGCCATTCTTGTCGTCGAGCTGGGCGTCGTCGGCCTGGATGCGGATAGGTTGGTCGCGGTCGTTGGGAAGAGCCCAGGCGCTCGCGCTTCCCAGTGCTGCGCCCAGACTGAGCAAAATAGGGAGGGTTTTAGCGAGCTTCATACTGTCCTCTTACGTTCGATAGCAGGTGTATCCTGCTTTCCTTCAAATACGCTTTCATTCCCGTGCCGGTCGATACACCCCCGGCGCCGTCGATTCTAACGGGTTGCTCGGTCTGCGCATATTCTTGCTGTGGGAACACGGTCATGCGCGTGCTGGTGATGATGGTCGTACGGTTTTTTTCGTCGGTTCGGGCGACGCGCACCGAGTCGATCAGTTCCACTTCGGTGCCGCCGGAATTGACTTCGGCGTGCTCGCTCTGCACGTGCCACGGAAACTCGGTGCCGCGGAACATGTTCAGATCGGGCTTGGTAACCAGCGTAATGTCAGTGGCTTTTACGTGGTCGACCTTGTCGGACGTCATCTCGTATTGCACCTTGCCGTCGGGCAGGTACTGCAGGGTATGCGTGTTGGTCGCGTACCAGTCGATCTTTTCCTCGACCTGGGCCGCAGGCTGGTCGAGAAACCGTTCGGGGCTGATGTTCCAGTAGCCCACCGCAGCAAAAATCGCCGCGATACAGCCGAACACCACGATGGTGCGAATCTTCTTGCTCAGCATAAATGGCTCACAGGTACGCGGCGTTGGCCGCTTCGAGGCGGCCCTGGGCGCGCAGGATCAGTTCACAGAATTCGCGGGCCGCACCTTCGCCGCCTCGCGCCGTGGTGACGCCGTGGGCATGCTCGCGGACGAAACTGGCCGCGTTGGCGACTGCCATGCCCAGGCCGACCCGGCGAATCACCGGCAGGTCTGGCAAGTCGTCACCGAGGTAGGCCACCTGTTCATAGCTTAGGTTGAGTTGACCGAGAAGCTCGTCCAGCACCACCAGTTTGTCTTCGCGCCCCTGGTAAAGGTGCGGGATGCCGAGGTTCTTCGCGCGCCGCTCGACCACCGGGGTCTTGCGGCCGCTGATGATAGCGGTCTGCACGCCGGCGGCCATCAACATCTTGATGCCTTGGCCGTCGAGGGTGTTGAACGTCTTGAACTCGCTGCCGTCTTCGAGGAAGTACAGGCGACCGTCGGTCAGCACGCCGTCCACGTCGAAAACCGCCAGCTTGATGGCTTGGCCACGTTGCAACAGGTCTGTGTTCATTTACATGACTCCCGCACGCAGCAGATCGTGCATGTTCAGGGCGCCCACCGGACGGTCTTCGTCGTCGACGACCACCAGGGCGCTGATCTTGTGGTCTTCCATGATTTTCAGGGCCTCGGCGGCGAGCATCTCGGCGCGGGCGGTCTTGCCGTGGGGCGTCATGACTTGCTCGATGGTGGCACTGTGGATGTCGATGGTGCGGTCCAGGGTGCGGCGCAGATCGCCGTCGGTGAAGATCCCGGCGAGCTTGCCGTCGACCTCCAGGACCACCGTCATGCCCAGCCCCTTGCGGGTCATTTCCATGAGCGCGTCCTTGAGCAGCGTGCCGCGCAGCACTTGTGGCAACTCCTGGCCAGCGTGCATTACGTTTTCGACTTTCAGCAGCAGGCGACGGCCGAGGGCGCCACCGGGATGGGAAAAGGCGAAATCTTCCGCGGTGAAGCCCCGGGCTTCCAGCAGCGCCACGGCCAGGGCGTCGCCCATGACCAGGGCAGCGGTGGTGGAGGAGGTCGGTGCCAGGTTCAGCGGGCAGGCTTCGTGTTCGACATGAACATTGAGGTTCACTTCGGCAGCCTTGGCCAGCGGCGAGTCCGGGTTGCCGGTCATGCTGATCAACTGGATGCCCAAGCGCTTGATCAGCGGCAGCAGCGTGATGATCTCATTGGTGGAGCCGGAGTTGGACAGGGCCAGGATGACGTCGTCCCGGGTGATCATGCCCATGTCCCCGTGGCTGGCTTCGGCCGGATGGACAAAAAAGGCCGTGGTGCCGGTGCTGGCGAGGGTGGCTGCGATCTTGTTGCCGATGTGCCCGGACTTGCCCATGCCGACCACGACCACGCGGCCTTTGCTGGCCAGAATCATCTCGCAGGCGCGTACGAAATCAGCGTCGATATGGGGCAGCAAGCCTTGCACGGCTTCGAGCTCGAGGCGGATGGTACGTTGTGCCGATTGAATCAGGTCGCTGGATTGGCTCATGTCAGAAATCGTATAGCCCGATGAAAAGGCGGCGATTATAGCGGCAATGAACAATTCCCTCACGTAAGTTCGTCATGCTTTGTTCGAGGGGCCGCAAGGTTCGACATAAAATGTGGCTTTTTACCTTAAACCAGGCTTAACAGGCGGGGCGTTGGCCTTGGGCGCTTGGCTGTTGCAGTGATATAGTTCGCCGCCGGTTCGTGTGCCCGGCGGTACCGGCGCTTGTCGGCTGCCCTGGGCATTCGAATGTGAGGCTGCATCGCAAGGAGTTTAGATGAGTGCCGACAACGCCTACGCGGTCGAGCTGAAGGGACTGTCCTTCAAGCGAGGGACGCGCAGCATTTTCAATGACATCGATATTCGCATTCCGCGCGGCAAGGTCACCGGCATCATGGGGCCTTCCGGGTGTGGCAAGACCACGCTGCTGCGGCTGATCGGGGCACAATTGCGCCCCAGCGCCGGCGAAGTCTGGGTCAATGGTCAGAACCTTCCCGAGTTGTCTCGCAGTGACCTGTTCGATGCGCGCAAGCACATGGGTGTGCTGTTCCAGAGTGGTGCGCTGTTTACCGATCTCGATGTGTTCGAGAACGTGGCGTTCCCGCTGCGGGTCCATACCGAGCTGCCGGAAGAGATGATCCGCGACATCGTCCTGCTCAAGTTGCAGGCCGTTGGGCTGCGGGGCGCCCTCGACCTGATGCCCGACGAGCTGTCCGGCGGCATGAAGCGCCGGGTCGCGTTGGCGCGGGCGATTGCCCTCGATCCGAAGATCCTCATGTACGACGAGCCCTTCGTCGGCCAGGACCCGATCGCCATGGGCGTGCTCGTGCGCCTGATCCGCCTGCTCAACGATGCGCTGGGCATCACCAGCATCGTGGTCTCCCACGACCTGGCCGAAACCGCGAGCATTGCCGACTACATCTATGTGGTTGGCGATAGCCAGGTGCTGGGGCAGGGCACGCCCCAGGAACTGGCGGATTCGGACAATCCGCGCATCCGCCAATTCATGAAGGGTGATCCGGACGGGCCGGTGGCGTTCCATTTTCCGGCCACGGATTACCGTACCGATCTGCTGGGGAAGCGCTGATGCGCAAGAAATCACTATTGGAAAGAATTCGCCTGTTCGGCCGTTCCGGCATCGATGTGGTGGCGGTACTGGGCCGTTCCTCGCTGTTCCTGATGCACGCCTTGCTCGGTCGCAACTCCACCGGCGGTGGTTTCGGCCTGCTGGTCAAGCAGTTGCACTCGGTGGGCGTGATGTCCCTGGTGATCATCGTGGTCTCCGGGATCTTCATCGGCATGGTCCTGGCGCTGCAAGGCTTCAGCATTTTGTCCAGCTATGGCTCGGAGCAGGCGGTCGGGCAGATGGTTGCGTTGACGCTGCTGCGTGAGCTCGGTCCCGTGGTAACGGCGCTGCTGTTCGCGGGGCGTGCGGGTTCGGCGCTGACCGCCGAAATCGGTAACATGAAGTCCACCGAGCAGTTGTCCAGCCTGGAAATGATCGGTGTCGACCCGCTCAAGTACATCATCGCCCCGCGCTTGTGGGCCGGTTTCATTTCCCTGCCGGTGCTGGCGATGATTTTCAGCGTCGTGGGGATCTGGGGCGGCTCGTGGGTGGCGGTAGACTGGCTGGGCGTCTATGAAGGTTCCTACTGGTCGAACATGCAAAACAGCGTCGACTTCCTCGACGATGTCCTCAATGGCGTGATCAAAAGTGCCGTATTCGCTTTCGTCGTGACCTGGATCGCCGTGTTTCAAGGCTATGACTGTGAGCCCACGTCAGAGGGGATCAGCCGTGCCACAACCAAGACCGTGGTGTACGCCTCGCTGGCGGTCCTGGGCCTTGACTTTATTCTGACCGCCTTGATGTTTGGAGATTTCTGATGCAAAACCGCACCCTGGAAATCGGTGTCGGCCTTTTCTTGCTGGCTGGCATCCTGGCTTTGCTGCTGCTGGCCCTGCGGGTCAGTGGGCTGGCGCCGACGGCAAGCACCGATACTTATAAACTTTATGCAAACTTTGACAATATCGCCGGTTTGACGGTCAGAGCCAAAGTGACCATGGCCGGTGTCACCATCGGCAAGGTCACGGCAATCGATCTGAATCGCGAGGATTTCACCGGTCGGGTGACGCTGCAGTTGGAAAAACGCGTGGATAACCTGCCGACTGATTCCACTGCATCTATCCTCACGGCTGGGCTGCTGGGTGAGAAGTACATTGGCATCAGCGTGGGTGGGGAAGATACCGTGCTCAAGGACGGTGGCGTTATCCACGACACGCAATCATCCCTGGTGCTCGAGGACCTGATCGGTAAATTCCTGCTCAATACCGTTAGCAAAGACGCCAAATGAGGAGCTTTTGAATGATCTCTATCTTGCGACGTGGCTTGTTGGTGCTGCTCGCCGCGCTGCCGTTGATGGCTAACGCCGTGGCTGCGCCTTCGGCCCATGACATCATCCAGGACACGACGACCCGGCTGTTGGCGGACCTTTCCGCCAACAAAGAGAAATACAAGCAGGACCCCAGCGCGTTCTATGACGCACTGAACGGCATTGTCGGCCCCGTGGTGGACGCCGATGGTATCTCCAAGAGCATCATGACCGTCAAGTACTCGCGCAAGGCCAGCCCGGCGCAGATGACCCGGTTCCAGGAGAACTTCAAGCGCAGCCTGATGCAGTTCTATGGCAACGCCTTGCTTGAATACAACAACCAGGGCATCACCGTTTCGCCGGCCAAGGACGAAAGCGGCACCCGCACCAGCGTCGACATGCAGGTCAAAGGCAACAACGGCGCGATCTATCCTGTGTCCTACACACTCGAGAAAATCAACGACGAGTGGAAGGTGCGCAACGTGATCATCAATGGCATCAACATCGGCAAGCTGTTCCGTGATCAGTTCGCCGACGCGATGCAGCGCAATGGCAACGACCTGGACAAGACCATCAACGGTTGGGCCGGTGAGGTCGCCAAGGCCAAGGAAGTGGCCGAAGATGCCAAAGAGAAGCAGGCACAATGATCGAGTCGGTGAGTGAGTCCGCCGTTCGTCTGGGTGAGGCTGGCGTGCTGATGCTCAGCGGCGTGCTGGATTACCGCACCGGCCCGGCCCTGCGCAAGGAGGGCCAGGCACTGATCAAGTCCGTCAGTGCCGCCGAGGTGGTCATTGACTGCTCGGCGGTGCAGAAGTCCAGCAGCGTCGGCCTGTCGCTGCTGCTGTGCTTCATGCGGGACGCCAAGGCTGCCGGCAAAACGTGGAGCATCCGTGGGATGCCCGAAGACATGCGCGAAATAGCCCAGGTCAGCGAACTGACCGAGTTGTTGGCGCACCCCTGACCCACATTGTTGGAAAAGTCCCCCCGTCAGAGTCCTGCTTCGCGGGGTTCGCAGGCGCGGGGCTTTTTTGTATGATGTGCGACCCGCGCGCACAGGGCGCCGATTGAGGTTGAGCATGCAGGCTGTAGAAGTGAAGAGCTTCCTAGAAGGAAAGCTGCCTGGTACGCAGGTGGAAGTTGAAGGCGAAGGCTGCAACTTCCAGTTGAACGTGATCAGCGATGAACTGGCGACGTTGAGCCCAGTGAAGCGTCAGCAGAGCATCTATGCCCATTTGAACCCATGGATCGCCGATGGCAGCATCCACGCGGTCACGATGAAATTTTTCAGCCGCGCGGCCTGGGCCGAGCGCACCTGAGCCCAAGGGCCTCGAGATTCTTATGGATAAACTGATTATTACCGGCGGCGTTCGTCTTGATGGCGAAATCCGTATTTCCGGGGCAAAGAACTCCGCCCTGCCGATCCTCGCCGCGACCCTGCTGTGCGATGGCCCGGTGACCGTGGCCAACCTGCCGCACCTGCACGACATCACCACGATGATCGAGCTGTTCGGCCGCATGGGCATTGAGCCTGTGATCGACGAGAAGCTCAGCGTCGAAATCGACCCACGCACCATCAAGACCTTGATCGCCCCGTACGAACTGGTGAAGACCATGCGTGCGTCGATCCTGGTACTGGGTCCGATGGTCGCCCGTTTCGGTGAAGCCGAAGTCGCCTTGCCTGGCGGTTGCGCCATTGGCTCGCGTCCGGTGGACCTGCACATCCGCGGCCTGGAAGCCATGGGCGCGGTGATCGACGTCGAAGGCGGCTACATCAAGGCCAAGGCGCCGGAGGGCGGTTTGCGCGGCGCGCACTTCTTCTTCGATACCGTCAGCGTGACCGGCACCGAGAACATCATGATGGCCGCCGCACTGGCCAAGGGCCGCAGCGTGCTGCAAAACGCCGCGCGCGAGCCTGAAGTGGTCGACCTGGCGAACTTTCTGATCGCCATGGGCGCCAAGATCAGCGGCGCTGGCACCGATACCATCACCATCGATGGCGTCGAGCGCCTGCATTCGGCCACCTACAAAGTGATGCCGGACCGGATCGAAACCGGCACCTACCTGGTGGCCGCTGCGGTCACCGGTGGTCGCGTCAAGGTCAAGGATACCGATCCGACCATCCTTGAAGCCGTCCTGGAGAAACTCAAGGAAGCCGGTGCCGAAGTCACCTGCGGCGAAGACTGGATCGAAGTGAACATGCACGGCAAGCGGCCAAAAGCCGTCAACGTGCGGACCGCTCCGTACCCGGCGTTCCCGACCGACATGCAGGCGCAGTTCATCTCCCTCAACGCCATTGCCGAAGGCACGGGCGCTGTGATCGAGACGATCTTCGAAAACCGTTTCATGCACGTCTACGAACTGCACCGCATGGGCGCCAAGATCCAGGTCGAAGGCAACACGGCCATTGTTACCGGCACCGAGAAGCTCAAGGGCGCGCCAGTGATGGCCACCGACCTGCGGGCCTCGGCCAGCCTGGTCATCTCGGCCCTGGTTGCCGAAGGCGATACCCTGATCGATCGCATCTACCACATCGACCGTGGCTATGAGTGCATCGAAGAAAAACTGCAGATGCTCGGCGCCAAGATCCGCCGCGTACCGGGCTAATTGGAAAGTGACTGCGCGGCGATCAGGCAAGGCGAAAACAGGCGAGGAAGCGGAGTTGACTGATTGTCAATGAGCATTCCGAGCCTGTTTTCACGCAGTATGATCGTCGCGCAGGCACTTTCCGTGGGCACAAGGATGTGTCCGTTGATTTTGTTTCACATCGAGGGTGTTTGCACCCTCGATGTGTGTCCGGCGCCGCTTGCGACCGGGCATGAGTACCTTGATAAGGACTGACGTTTCCCATGTTGACCATCGCACTGTCCAAGGGCCGCATCCTTGACGACACCCTGCCGCTTCTGGCTGAAGCGGGCATCGTGCCGACCGAGAATCCGGACAAAAGCCGCAAGCTGATCATCCCCACGACCCAGGCCGACGTGCGCTTGCTGATCGTGCGTGCCACCGATGTGCCGACCTACGTGGAACATGGCGCCGCCGACCTGGGCGTTGCCGGCAAGGACGTTCTGATGGAATACGGCGGCCAGGGCCTGTACGAGCCCCTGGACCTGCAGATCGCCCGCTGCAAGCTGATGACCGCTGGTAGAGTTGGCGCGCCGGAGCCCAAGGGGCGTTTGCGCGTGGCGACCAAGTTCGTCAATATTGCCAAGCGTTATTACGCCGAGCAGGGCCGTCAGGTCGATATCATCAAGTTGTACGGTTCGATGGAGCTGGCGCCGCTGATCGGCCTGGCGGACAAGATCATCGACGTGGTCGACACCGGCAACACCCTGCGGGCCAATGGCCTGGAACCCCAGGATTTCATCGCCGACATCACCTCCCGGCTGATCGTCAACAAGGCTTCGATGAAAATGCAGCACGCCCGTATCCAGGCTCTGATCGATACCCTGCGCAAGGCAGTGGAATCGCGACACCGCGGCTGATTCACCTGCGCGACCTTGAGTCGCGCCCGTCTATCCGTGTCATAGCCAATTTTCTCAGGTGCCCACGCGAATGGACTGGTAGCTTAGGGCGCCTGAGCATTTGCCATTAATGAGGCCCTCGCTATGACCGCTCCCACTTCGATTCGCCGACTCAACGCTGCCGACCCGGATTTCGCACATCATCTGGATCATCTGCTGAGCTGGGAAAGCGTGTCTGACGACTCGGTCAATCAGCGGGTGCTGGACATCATCAAGGCTGTGCGCGAGCGTGGCGATGCTGCCCTGGTGGAATTCACCCAGAAGTTCGACGGCCTGCAAGTGGCGTCCATGGCCGACCTGATCCTGCCGCGCGAGCGCCTGGAACTGGCCCTGACCCGGATCACCGTGCCCCAGCGCGAAGCCTTGGAAAAGGCCGCGTCCCGGGTGCGCGACTATCACGAAAGGCAGAAACAGGACTCCTGGAGCTACACCGAAGCCGACGGCACGGTGCTGGGACAGAAGGTCACGCCGCTGGACCGCGCCGGCCTGTACGTGCCGGGCGGCAAGGCGTCCTATCCGTCCTCGGTGCTGATGAACGCCATCCCGGCCAAGGTCGCCGGCGTGACCGAAGTGGTCATGGTCGTCCCGACCCCGCGCGGTGAAATCAACGAACTGGTGCTGGCCGCCGCCTGCATCGCCGGTGTGGACCGGGTGTTCACCATCGGCGGTGCCCAGGCCGTGGCTGCGCTGGCCTATGGCACCGAAAGCGTGCCGCGGGTCGACAAGGTGGTCGGGCCGGGCAACATCTATGTCGCCACCGCCAAGCGCCACGTGTTTGGCCAGGTCGGCATCGACATGATCGCCGGCCCTTCGGAAATCCTCGTGGTGTGCGACGGCCAGACCGACCCGGACTGGATCGCCATGGACCTGTTTTCCCAGGCCGAGCACGACGAAGACGCCCAGGCGATCCTGGTCAGCCCGGACGCCGAGTTCCTCGACAAGGTCGCCGCCAGCATCGACAAGCTGCTGCCGACCATGGACCGCGCCGAGATCATCAATACGTCGATCAATGGCCGTGGCGCGCTGATCAAGGTCCGCGACATGGAGCAGGCCATCGAAGTCGCCAACCGTATCGCGCCGGAACACCTGGAATTGTCGGTCGCCGACCCGCAGGCCTGGTTGCCGCAGATCCGTCACGCCGGTGCGATCTTCATGGGACGCCACACCAGTGAGGCCCTGGGTGACTACTGCGCAGGCCCCAACCACGTGCTGCCGACTTCCGGCACCGCGCGCTTCTCGTCGCCGCTGGGGGTGTATGACTTCCAGAAACGTTCGTCGATCATCTTCTGCTCCGAGCAGGGTGCATCCGAACTGGGCAAGACCGCTTCGGTGCTGGCCCGTGGCGAATCGCTGAGCGCCCACGCGCGCAGTGCCGAGTACCGCATTCTTGATGAGCCATCCATTGACGAGCCATCCGTTGAACGGCAGGGGAACTGAAATGAGTAAATTCTGGAGCCCGTTCGTCAAGAACCTGGTGCCCTACGTGCCGGGTGAACAGCCGAAGCTGACCCGGCTGGTCAAGCTCAATACCAACGAGAACCCCTACGGCCCATCGCCCAAGGCCTTGGCGGCCATGCAGACCGAGTTGAACGACAACCTGCGCCTGTACCCGGATCCCAACAGTGACCTGCTGAAAGGCGCCGTGGCCCGATATTACGGCGTGCAGAGCAACCAGGTGTTCCTGGGTAATGGCTCGGATGAAGTGCTGGCGCACATTTTTCACGGCCTGTTGCAGCACGACCAGCCGCTGTTGTTCCCGGACATCAGCTACAGCTTCTATCCCGTGTATTGCGGACTGTACGGCATCCAGTTCGATGCGGTGCCGCTGGATGAGCAATTCCGGATCGACCCGGCAGACTACGCCAAACCCAATGGCGGGATCATTTTCCCCAACCCGAACGCGCCGACCGGCTGCCTGCTGGCGCTGGAAGCGGTCGAGCAGATCCTCAAGGCCAGCCCGGATTCGGTGGTGGTGGTCGACGAGGCCTATATCGACTTCGGCGGCGAGACGGCCATCAGCCTGGTGGATCGCTATCCGAACCTGCTGGTGACCCAGACCCTGTCCAAGTCCCGCTCCCTGGCGGGGCTGCGCGTGGGCCTGGCGGTGGGCCATCCGGACCTGATCGAAGCGCTGGAGCGGATCAAGAACAGCTTCAACTCCTATCCGCTGGATCGCCTGGCGAATGTCGGCGGCGCGGCGGCGTTCGACGACCGCGAGCATTTCGACCGGACCTGCCAGTTGGTCATCGAGCACCGTGAATGGGTCGTGGCCCAACTGCAAGCCAAGGGCTTTGAAGTGCTGCCCTCGGCGGCCAACTTCATCTTCGCCCGCCACCCCCGGCACGATGCGGCAGGGTTGGCGGCGAAACTGCGGGAGCAGGGGGTGATCGTGCGGCACTTCAAACAGGAGCGGATTGCCCAGTTCCTGCGGATCAGCATCGGCACACCGGAGCAGAACCAAGCGCTGGTAGAAGCCCTCGGCGAACTCTAAACCCCTGTATTGAACCTGTGGGAGTCTGTGGGAGCAAAGCTTGCTCGCGATAGCGGTTTTGTTGTCCGTGACGACGCCATCGCGAGCAAGCTTTGCTCCCACAGTTGTTCTGCTGCGTTCACAAATCGGCATGCCACCGCCCATCCCCTGTGGGAGCGAGCTTGCTCGCGATGGGGCCTTTGGATCAGACCCTGAACTGATTGATCAACCGCCGCTGCTGCTCCGCCAGTTTGGTCAACCCGGCGCTGGCCGCGCTGGACTCGTCGGCGCCGCTGGCGATCTGGGTGTTCATGTCGTTGATCACCGACACGGCCTGGGTGATCGTTTCCAGGGCCTGGGCCGCTTTCGCCGCATGCTGCACGCTTTCGTCGGTACGGTTCTGGCTGTCCTCCATCACCCGCACCACATCCCGAGTGCCTTGTTGCAATTGTTGGACCATCGTCTGGATTTCTTCGGTCGCCTGCTGCGTCTTTTGCGCCAGGTTGCGCACTTCATCGGCGACTACCGCGAAACCACGGCCCTGTTCACCGGCCCGGGCGGCTTCGATGGCGGCGTTGAGGGCCAGCAGGTTGGTCTGCTCGGCGATCCCGCGGATGGCGGTGAGGATCGCGTTGATGTTCTCGCTGTCCTTGGCCAGGGTCTGCACCACGCCCACCGCCTTGCCGATTTCCACGGTCAGGGCAGCGATGGAGGTGGCGGTGTCCCGCACGATCTGCATGCCCTGGCTGGCAGCCTGGTCTGCATGGCTGGCGGCCTGGGCGGCTTGGGTCGCGTTGCGGGCCACGTCCTGGGCGGTGGCGGTCATTTCGTGCACGGCAGTGGCGACCTGATCGATCTCCGACATCTGCTTGTGCACACCCAGCGGGCGTTGGTCTCGCCGATGCCGAATGGCATGTACACCTCGATATGCCCGTGTTCTTCGTCGATGTCATAGCGCACTTCGCCGTCGTACAACTTGCCATCGGCGGCCACGAGCATGTCCTGGATGAAGTTCACTGACAGGTCGGCGCCGACGATGCCCTGGAACTTGCCATCGATCATGATCGGTTCGATGAACGAGGCGAGCATGTGCGTGGGTGTCGCAAATGAACTGTGTAGGGTCTGTCCGAAAAATCTGTAATCCCTCGTTCTGTATCTGGCGCCGATACAAATCAAGGCCTAGGATACGCCCACGTTTCCAGGGAGCTTCTTTTACATGAACAAGACATTGATGGTGAGTGCTCTGAGCGCGGCTCTGCTGCTCACCGGTTGCCAGTCGGTCAATACCACCAGCGGCGGAGCCGTGGGCGTGGAACGCAAGCAGTACATGTTCAGCATGCTGTCGACCGATGAGGTCAATCAGATGTACGCCCAGTCCTACCAGAAAACCATGGGTGAGGCGAAAGCCCAGGGCGCGCTGGACAAGACCAGTAACGATGCCAAGCGCATCCAGGTCATTGCCGACCGCTTGATCGCCCAGGCACCTGTGTTCCGCCCGGATTCGGCGCAGTGGAACTGGGAAGTGAACCTGATCAAGAGCGATGAGCTCAACGCCAATTGCGGTCCTGGCGGCAAGATCATGTTCTACACCGGCCTGATCGACCAGTTGAAGCTGACCGACGCTGAAATCGCCGCGATCATGGGCCACGAAATCGCCCACGCCCTGCGCGAGCACGGGCGCGAAGCGATGTCCAAGGCCTATGGCATCGAGATGGCCAAGCAGGGCGCTGGCGCCTTGTTCGGCCTGGGCCAGGACAGCCTGGCGTTGGCCGACACCGTCGCCAACTACGGCATGACCTTGCCCAACAGCCGCGGCAACGAGAACGAAGCCGACCTGATCGGCCTCGAACTGGCCGCCCGCGCCGGCTACGACCCGAACGCGGCGATCACCTTGTGGAACAAGATGGCCAAGGCCTCGGAAGGCGCACCGCCGGAGTTCATGAGCACCCACCCGTCCTCGAGCAGCCGTATCGCTTCGTTGCAGGCGGCGATTCCGAAGGTGATGCCGCTTTATCAGCAGGCCAAGAAGTAAGCATCGTTGTGGGAGCAAAGCTTGCTCGCGACAGGGGCGACGCAGACGTCAATCGGACCGCGTCATCGTTTATCGCGAGCAAGCTATGCTCCCACGGTTATCCTCTGCCCAAGGTGTGACACAGGGTCAAACCCACCCACTACTCTGCATCGCCTTGTACACCGCCACGATCGCCAGGACGAAGAATGCCGAGGCGGCCAGGCGACGGATCAGGGTCAGGGGCAGCTTCTCGGCGGCGAAATTGCCCGCCAGGACCACCGGCACGTTGGCAATCAACATGCCCACGGTGGTGCCGATGATTACCAACCACAACTCCGGGTATTGCGCGGCGAGCATTACTGTGGCGATCTGCGTCTTGTCGCCGATTTCCGCCAGGAAGAACGCAATCAGCGTGGTCAGGAACGGTCCGAACTTGCGGGCCGTGTTTGCTTCCTCATCGTCCAGTTTGTCCGGGACCAGGGTCCACAGCGCCGTGGCCGTGAAGCTTGCCGCCAGTATCCAGTGCAACACCGCATTGGAGAAAAATCCGCTGACCCAGGCCCCTACCGCCCCGGCGGCGGCGTGGTTGGCGAGTGTTGCGGCAATGATGCCGGCGATGATCGGCCAGGGTTTTCGAAAGCGAGCGGCCAGTATAAGCGCGAGCAATTGCGTCTTGTCGCCGATTTCGGCCAGCGCAACGATAGCAGTAGGTACGAGGAGTGAGTCCAGCATCAGGAATTCCTAAAGGGGCGGGTCGACACGGCTATGACACGTACAGCCTTCCCGCCCCGGGTAAGGTGTGCGTGTCATAGGTCTTGTCAAACCCAGCGACCATCTGCGTGGACGCTTGGGCCGCATACGCCATGGTCTGCTGACCAAGTATGTTGACGTATGCCGGGCGAGCATGGCGCTCGCGGGAGACTACTCCCCTAGGACGGAGCGGATTCTGCCTAGGCAAATCCGATTGAGCAAGTGCTGTTGCCTAAAAGATTTCAACCGCGCTTGGCCCGATAGATGCGAAAGCCCTGGCCTTCGGCCTTGATGGCGCAGACGCCCAGATGCTCCTCGATCAGTGGCTGGTATTTGAGGAAGCTATTGGCAACAAGCCGCAGTTCGCCGCCGTTTTTCAGATGTTTGGCTGCTTTTCGCAGCAGGTTTTCCGTGGCGTGGTAATCGGTATGCACGCCGACATGGAACGGTGGGTTGCTCAGGATCGCGCTCAAGCCCATCGGTGCGGCGTCGATGCCGTCACCGGTCAGCACGTCGGCCTCCAGGCCGTTGGCGGCCAGGGTCAGGCGACTGCTGGCGGCGGCAAATGCGTCCACGTCCAACAGGGTGACGGTGTTGTGCGGATAGCGCCGCTTGACCGCCGCCCCCAGCACCCCGGCACCGCAGCCGAAGTCCAGCAAATGCCCGCTGGGCAGTTTATCCAGGTGTTCCAACAGCAGCGCACTGCCGCGGTCCAGGCGACCGTGGCTGAACACCCCCGGCAGGCTGATGACCTTCAACGGGCCTTCGGCCAGGGGTAATTCGTAGGTCTGGGCCAGGCTTTCCAGTGGCGTGGCCTCGGGCGCGTTGGCGACGGTGACCTGCCACAGTTGGCAATGCCGCGCGCTGTCGAGCTTGCGTGGCTTGCCGAACGGGTTGAGCTGTTTGGACGCGCCTTCGATGCCGCTGCGTTTTTCCCCCACCAGGTACACCTCGCGACCGGCCAGGCGCGCCGCCACGGCATTGAGGATGTAGTCGGTCAGGTCCTTGGCCTTGGGCAGGAACACCACGGCTGTGTCGAACCCACGCTCGGGTACGTTCACGCCAAAGTGGCTGCGCTCGGGGAAGCGAGCCTCCAGCGCTGCCTGATCTCCAGCATGCCAGCACCAGCCATGGGCCTCGGGCAAACGGCCGAGCAGGTCATCGGCGGGCAGGCCGGCCAACAACACCGAGCCCTGGAATAACTCGGCCTGACGAAGCAGTACTTCACTGCGCGGATCCATGGTCTGCTCCTTGAAAAAAAGTGCGGCAGTTTATCAACTGACGACACGCCGCGCTGTACCGCTGAAAAAGCCTTGGGCGTTTTCGCTCATTTGCCCGACGATCCGTTGCCGCGCCTCGCGGCTGCCCCAGGCGTTATGTGGCGTGACGATCAACCGTGGAATATCGCCGGCCAGCAGCGGGTTGCCTTGGGCCGGCGGCTCCACGCTGAGCACGTCGGTGGCGGCGCCCCCCAAGTGACCGCTGCGCAGGGCTTCGGCCAGGGCCTGTTCGTCAATCAGGCCGCCACGGGCAGTGTTGACCACGAATGCACCGGGCTTGAGCTGCGCCAGTTCGCGGGCGCCGATGAAGTTCCGGGTGTGCTCGTTGAGCGGGCAGTGCAGGGTCAACGCATCGACTTGCGGCAACAACTGTTCCAGCGGCAAGCGGTCGGGGCGGGCCGGGCGCCCGGGGATCTGCCCCAGCAGCACACGCATGCCAAAGGCTTCGGCCAGCTGCCCGACGGCACTGCCCAATTCGCCATGGCCCAGCAAACCCAGGGTCTTGCCTTCCAGTTCGACAATCGGATAGTCCAATAGGCAGAACTGTGAAGCCTGCTGCCAGCGACCTTCACCCACCGCTTTTTGATAATCGGCCAGGCGCGTCGCCAGGTTCAGCAATAGCATGATCGTGTGCTGGGCCACCGACGGTGTGCCGTAGCCCTGGCAATTGCACACGGTGATGCCATGGCTGCGGGCGGCGGCCAGATCGACATTGTTGGTGCCGGTGGCGCTGATCAGGATCAGCTTCAGTTCGGGGCTGGCCGCCATGGCCTGTGCATCGATCACGATTTTGTTGGTGATCGCCACGGTGGCGCCCTTGAGCCGCTCGATGACCTGGTTCGGGGTGGTCCGGGCGAACAGTTGCAGGTCGCTGAAGCAGTTGCGCAGCGGGCCCAGGTCCAGATCGCCGAGGTCCAGGGAAGGGTGGTCGAGGAAGACTGCGCGGGCGGTGTTCGTCATCAGCTGTACCTTTTATGTGAAGAACCGAAGGCGTAATGTGGCGAGCCTATCAGATGTCTGTGGAAGCAAGCTTTGCTCCCACACAGCCCCCTCACTACACCGTTGATGTTTGTTTCGAGATTGCGTTAGCCAAGGAGCTTCACCATGTACCTCACCGAATTCCTCACCGTCGCCCTGATCCACCTGCTGGCCGTTGCCAGCCCCGGGCCGGATTTTGCCGTGGTGGTGCGCGAAAGCGTGACCCATGGCCGGCGCGCCGGGACCTGGACGGCGCTGGGCGTCGGCACGGCGATTTTCCTGCACGTGGGCTATTCGTTGTTGGGCATCGGCCTGATCGTGTCGCAATCGATCGTGCTGTTCAACGCGCTGAAGTGGGCCGCCGCCGCGTACCTGCTGTACATCGGCTTCAAGGCTCTGCGGGCGCAACCGGCCAAGCCCACCGAGGACAACCTGCACAAGGAAGTCGGTGAGCGTACCCCTCGCGGCGCGTTCACCTCGGGCTTCGTCACTAATGGCCTGAATCCCAAGGCGACGCTGTTTTTCCTGTCGCTGTTCACCGTGGTGATCAACCCACACACACCACTGGCTGTCCAGGCCGGTTACGGCGTGTACCTGGCGGTTGCGACGGCTGCCTGGTTCTGCCTGGTGGCGCTGCTGTTCAGCCAGCAACGGGTGCGCGCCGGTTTTGCGCGCATGGGCCACTGGTTCGACCGGACCATGGGTGCGGTGCTTATCGCCATTGGGGTGAAGCTGGCGTTTACCGAGGCGCATTGACCGTTTCGCCTTTCCTGCGATCGCACCCACGCGAATGTGGAGCGATCAATGCCGTTGGCGGACGTAATCCATGAAGGCGTCGATGTTGTCATTGCATAGCAGTGGCGACACCGCCTTGACTTCCGCCATCGGCCACTCCCACCAGGCCGACTCAAGCAGGGCCTGACGCACGGGTTCCTCGAAGCGCCAGCGAATGAACCGGCACGGGTTGCCACCCACCATGGCATAAGGCTCGACATCGCGTGTCACTACCGCTCCGGCCGCGACCACGGCACCATGGCCGATGGTCACGCCCGACAGGATCATTGCTTCAGCGCAGATCCAGCAGTCGCTGCCAATCACCACGTCGCCCTTGGTCGGATTGCTGTCGGGAATGTCCCGGGCTTCGTCGATCATCAATGGAAATGGAAACGTGCTGACCCAGTCGGTACGATGTCCACCGCCTAAAAGGATCTTCACCCCTTGGGCGATCGACGTGTAAGAGCCTATCCTGAGCGTCGTGTCATTGCCGAACTCAATCACCTCGGGAATGCCATAAGTGCCCACCCCGACCTGGTATTTCGGATAGCGCAGACGGATTTTTTCCGGCGCCCTTTCGAGTTTCTCCAGGCGCTTGAGGTGCTTTCGCTCCTTTCGTTCCTTGAGTTTCTGCAAGAACTTCATGATCGGAACCTTGTCATCGGCAATTGCAAGACCAGTCGCTTGAGGCGCTTGAAACTGGTCTTGTTCCAGTGACGCCACGGGATGCTGCGCAACAGTTGCCAGGCTTCTTTCCGGTCCTCGACTACGGCGTACTTCAGCGCTTTGTGCACCAGCACCGTGCGGGCCAACTCGTAGGCGGGGTGGTCCCGATAGGGCTCGATGGCCTGCAAGTCCGACTTGAGCATCAAGCGGTATTTCCTTGATAGGTTATTGGGGTGGCGTCGATAGCGCGTGACGCTGATCGGTAATTCATGGATTTCATAGCCCAGGCGGGCGATCCGCAGGGTGATCTGGAAATCCTGGACCCGCAGCAACGGATCATAAAAACCGGCGTGCTGCAGGGTGCTCATGCGATACAGGGCCGTGGGTGCGCCGATGACCGTGGCGTCGCGCAGCAGATCATCGAAGGTATACACCTGGATGTGATCGCGCCGTTGCTCCTTGATAGTCCGGCCTTCGCTGTCCATATAGATGACCAGCGCGCCGACGAAGCCCACCTGCGGATGCTCGTCCAGGTATTGGGCACGGACCCGGATCGAGTGGGGCAACATCACATCGTCAAGGTCCGGGGTTGCTACATAAGTGCCCTTGGCATGCTTCAGCCCGTGGTTGAGTGCCGCACTGACGCCCTGGTTCTCCTGAGAGTAGAGCTGGAAATCGTAGGTTTGCTGCAACTGCCGGAGCATGGCGAGGCTGTTGTCGGTGGAGCCGTCGTCCACCACGATGACCTCAAGGTGCCGGTAATCCTGGGCAAAGATGCTGTGGATCGCTTCTTCCAGGTATTTCCCGGCGTTGTAGCAAGGGGCCACGATCGACACAAGCGGCGCACCCTGAGGCTCGGTGGCCTGGGAAGAGGCCGGTTCGTTGTTCATTATTCTCTGCCCAAAAGTGGTGGCATGCTGGAAACCTGCCAGGGCATTTTTCCCACTGGCTTTTGTAACTAGCGTGATACCTATGCTCGCTGTTGGATCCCGATCTGACAAGGTTTGGCTCCACAAGGCTTGCGAAACCTGGTGCGGGATGGCCCAAGGCTAGTATTTACGTGCCAATCAAATCATTCCTTCGGCTGATTTGATCAGTGTATAAGCGCTCTAGAGTGCTTACTTCCAGCCAAGACCGTGCAGTCAGAAAAGGGACTCTTATGTTGCAGACTCGCGTTATTCCTCCAGCCGAAGGCGCCTATCAATACCCGCTGCTGATCAAGCGGCTGCTGATGTCCGGCACGCGTTACGAGAAAACCCGCGAGATCATCTACCGTGACCAGTTGCGCTACAGCTATCCGACGCTGATAGAGCGGGTCGCGCGCCTGGCCAACGTGTTGACCGAGGCGGGGGTCAAGGCCGGCGATACCGTGGCGGTGATGGACTGGGACAGCCATCGCTACCTGGAGTGCATGTTCGCGATCCCGATGATCGGTGCGGTGATCCACACCATCAATGTGCGCCTGTCACCGGAACAGATCCTCTACACCATGAACCACGCCGAGGACCGCTTCGTGCTGGTCAACAGCGAGTTCGTCGGCTTGTACCAGGCGATTGCCGGGCACCTGACCACGGTGGACAAGACCCTGCTGCTGACCGACCTGCCGGAGAAAACCGCCGACCTGCCGAACCTGGTGGGTGAATACGAGCAACTGCTGGCCGCCGCCGCCCCCACCTACGACTTCCAGGATTTCGACGAAAACTCCGTCGCCACCACGTTCTATACCACCGGCACCACGGGCAACCCCAAGGGCGTGTACTTCACCCATCGGCAACTGGTGCTGCACACCATGGGCGTGGCGACCATCATGGGGTCTATCGACAGCGTGCGGCTGCTGGGCACCAACGACGTGTACATGCCCATCACGCCGATGTTCCATGTCCACGCCTGGGGCCTGCCCTATGTCGCGACCATGCTCGGGCTCAAGCAGGTTTACCCGGGGCGCTACGACCCCGAATTCCTGGTCCAGTTGTGGCGCAAGGAAAAGGTCACCTTTTCCCATTGCGTGCCGACCATCCTGCAAATGGTCCTCAACGCCAAAGGGGCCCAGGACACCGATTTCGGCGGTTGGAAAATCGTCATCGGTGGCAGTGCCCTGAATCGCAGCCTCTACGAAGCGGCCAAGGCCCGGGGTATCCAGCTCACCGCTGCCTACGGCATGTCGGAAACCGGCCCGCTGGTGTCCTGCGCCCACCTCAACGATGAACTGATGGCCGGCAGCGAAGACGAACGCACCACCTACCGGATCAAGGCCGGTGTGCCGGGCCCGCTGGTGGAGGCGGCGATCGTCGACACCGAAGGGCGCTTCCTGCCGGCCGACGGCGAGACCCAGGGCGAACTGGTGCTGCGCGCGCCGTGGCTCACCGAGGGCTATTTCAACGAGCCGCAGAAGGGCGCCGAGCTCTGGGCCGGCGGCTGGCTGCACACTGGTGACGTCGCCACGCTCGACAACATGGGCTTCATCGACATCCGTGACCGCATCAAGGATGTGATCAAGACCGGTGGCGAATGGATCTCCTCCCTGGACCTGGAAGATCTCATCAGCCGTCACGCGGCGGTACGCGAAGTAGCAGTGGTCGGCATTCCCGATCCGCAGTGGGGTGAGCGGCCGTTTGCCCTGCTGGTGATTCGCGAAGGGCATCAGATCGGGGCTCGCGAACTCAAGGAACACCTCAAGCCGTTCGTCGAGCTGGGCCACTTGAGCAAGTGGGCGATCCCGAGCCAGATCGCCCTTGTTACGGAAATTCCCAAGACCAGCGTCGGCAAGCTCGACAAGAAGCGCATCCGCGTCGACATCACCGAATGGCAGAGCAACAACAGCACCTTCCTGTCCACGCTTTAGGCCTTTTTGCCGTGCCCGAAAGGGCACGGCAGCCCCACCAAGCAAGCGCTTGCCTTGTCAAACCGAAAATTTCAGCCATCCTTGCCGTGCCGACATCTGTCGGCCTGGCGAAAGGACTGTTCCAGAGTGGTTGAGGGCTGCAAATCACACTTTAGAGGGATCAAGCCGTACTACCTGCTGGCTATAGTCCGCTCACGGATTCTCAGGAACGGGGCGCACGCACGAAAGGGCGATGCGACTTCGACGGATGTCGGGACGCTGCCGATCCCAGCCATCGAGGTGTTCTTGAAATGTCCACTGCCATAACAATAATGCACATGGAGTAGCGTCGATGACCTCAGCAACCACGTTCTGGCGCCGGGCAAAACTGCCTCTGGCGGTCAGTCTCGCCTCTTCGCTCGCCGGGCCAGCATTCGGCGTCAGTTTCAACATCGGTGAAATCGAAGGCCAGTTCGACTCGTCCCTGTCGGTCGGCGCGAGCTGGTCCACGGCCAACGCCAACAAGGACCTGATCGGTGTCAACAATGGCGGCAAGGGCTTGTCGCAGACCTCCGATGACGGCCACTTGAACTTCAAGCGAGGGGAAACCTTCTCGAAGATATTCAAGGGCATCCATGACCTGGAACTGAAGTACGGCGATACCGGCGTGTTCGTGCGCGGCAAGTACTGGTACGACTTCGAACTCAAGGATGAAAACCGCCTGTACAAGGACATCAGCGACAACAACCGCAAGGAAGGCGCCAAGTCCTCCGGCGGGCAGATCCTCGATGCATTCGTCTACCACAACTACGCCATCGCCGATCAGCCGGGTTCGGTCCGCCTGGGCAAACAGGTGGTCAGCTGGGGTGAAAGTACCTTCATCCAGGGCGGCATCAACTCCATCAACCCGGTCGACGTGTCCGCCTTCCGTCGCCCTGGTGCCGAGGTCAAGGAAGGCCTGATCCCGGTCAACATGTTCTACGTCTCCCAGAGCCTGACCGACAACCTGTCGGCCGAGGCTTTCTACCAGTTGGAGTGGGACCAGACCGTGGTGGATAACTGCGGTACGTTCTTCTCCCAGCCGGATGTGATTGCCGATGGGTGTACCGATAACCTGCGGGTGCTGAACAAGCGTTCGGCCGTTCCGCTGCCGGGAGTCGTTCTCCCGCTATTGGCGGGCCAGGGCGTCGATATCAACGAAGAAGGCGTGCTGGTACGTCGTGGCCCGGACCGCGATGCCCGCGACAGCGGCCAGTGGGGCGCGTCCCTGAAGTACATGTTCGAGCCGCTGGACACCGAGTTCGGTGCCTACTTCATGAACTACCACAGCCGTGCGCCGATTTTCAGTGCCCAGGGGGCTGCGCAGCAGTTCTATACCGCGGGACCAATCGCGGCACTGCGTCCTCTGATCGTGGCAGGTAACTCCAACTACTTCGTCGAATACCCGGAAGATATCCGTCTCTATGGCCTGAGTTTCTCCACGACACTGCCTACCGGCACGGCGTGGAGCGGTGAGATCAGCTATCGTCCGAATGCGCCAGTGCAACTGAGCACCACTGACATTCTCTTCGCCGGTGTGACGCCGCTTCCCGGTTTTGGCAATGCATCGGTGCTTCAGGGCACTCCAGGCCAAGACCTGCATGGTTATCGCCGTAAAGAGATCACTCAGTTCCAGACCACGTTCACTCACTTCCTGGACCAGGTCATGGGCGCCAGTCGCCTGACCCTGGTGGGCGAAGTCGGGGTGACCCATGTCGGTGGCCTGGAAAGCAAATCCGACGCTCGCTACGGCCGCGATCCGGTGTTCGGGCCGGGTGAGCTGCCCAACGGCTTCTGTAACTCGCTCAATACCTCTACTGCGGCGGGGGGCGGCCAGACCATCAACGACGTGAACAGCAATTGCAACAACGACGGCTTCACCACCGCCACCTCCTGGGGCTACCGTGCGCGTGCCATCTGGGAATACCCGGACGTCTTCGCTGGCGTGAACCTCAAGCCCAACGTGGCCTGGTCCCATGACGTCAAAGGCTACTCGCCAGGCCCTGGCGGCAACTTCGAAGAAGGTCGCAAAGCCGTCAGCCTCGGGCTGGATGCCGAGTACCAGAACACCTACAACGCCAGCCTGGCCTACACCAACTTCTTTGGTGGCGACTTCAGTACCGTGGACGATCGTGACTTCCTGGCGCTCAGCGTCGGCGTGACCTTCTAAGCACCGAATTTCAGGACGACACACTATGAAAATAACAAAGAATCTGTTGCAGGCCGGTGTTCTGGGGCTCTCCCTGCTGGCCGCCAGCGTCATGGCGGCAGTGCCTGCGGCCGAGGCCGATAAACTCGGCAAGAGCCTGACGCCGATGGGCGCCGAGATGGCCGGCAATGCCGACGGCTCGATCTCGGCCTGGAAACCCATGGCCAAGAATGCCGGTTCCGTGGACAGCAAGGGCTTCCTCGCCGATCCATACGCCAGTGAAAAACCGCTGTTCACCATCACCGCGCAGAACGTCGACCAGTACAAGGACAAGCTCGCGCCGGGCCAGTACGCGATGTTCAAGCGTTACCCGGAAACCTTCAAGATGCCGGTCTATCCGACCCATCGCGGTGCCACCGTGCCGGACGAGGTGTTCGCCTCCATCAAGAAAAACGCGGTCAACACCAAGCTGGTCTCCGGCGGCAACGGCCTGGAGAACTTCGAGACGGCCGTGCCGTTCCCGATTCCCCAGAGCGGCGTGGAAGTCATCTGGAACCACATCACCCGCTATCGTGGCGGCAGCGTGACGCGCCTGGTCACCCAGGCCACCCCACAGCCCAACGGTTCGTACAGCCTGGTGTACTTCCGCGACCAGTTCGTGTTCCGCGACAAGATGAAGGACTTCGATCCGGCCAACCCCGGCAACATCCTGTTCTACTTCAAGCAGCAAGTGACCGCGCCGGCGCGCCTGGCCGGTGGCGTGCTGTTGGTGCACGAAACCCTCGACCAAGTGAAGGAGCCGCGTTCGGCGTGGGTCTACAACGCCGGCCAGCGCCGTGTGCGCCGTGCCCCGCAAGTGTCCTACGACGGCCCGGGTACCGCCGCCGACGGCCTGCGTACCTCCGACAACCTGGACATGTACAACGGCGCGCCGGACCGCTACGACTGGAAGCTGGAAGGCAAGAAAGAGCTGTACATCGCCTCCAACAGCTACAAGATCGATTCGCCGCAACTCAAGTACGCCGACATCCTCAAGGCCGGCCACATCAACCAGGACCTGGCACGCTACGAGCTGCGTCGTGTCTGGCACGTGACCGCGACGCTGAAGGAAGGCCAGCGCCACATCTACGCCAAGCGTGACTTCTTCATCGATGAAGACACCTGGCAAGCTGCGGTGATCGACCACTACGACGGCCGTGGCCAACTGTGGCGCGTGGCCGAGGCTCATGCCGAGAACTACTACGACAAGCAAGTGCCGTGGTACGCCCTGGAAACCCTCTACGACCTGCAGTCCGGCCGCTACCTGGCACTGGGCATGAAGAACGAAGAGAAATCGGCCTACGATTTCGGCTTCACCGCCACCACCGCCGATTTCACCCCGAATGCCCTGCGCCAGGACGGCATCCGCTAAACCGCTTTACCCGAGGCCGCATCCTCGAAGAAACGCCCCGACTGGTTCGGGGCTTTTTTTTGCCCAACACAAATCTCCTCGCCACAAAAGCGGCGCCTTCAAGGGCAATCACTTTTGTAGTCTTTTTGTAGCCATTTGTAGCACTCCCTTCAATACCTCATCGTTTACCGCTAGTCTGCGGACATCTGCAACGCCGCCACCCGCATTCCAACAAGAGCCGGCCATGACTGATTTGTCTTCACTTCCGGATTCTGCCCGCGCAGCCATCGCGGTACAGGACGGGCGTTTCTACCGCCCGCCCTTGCCCGACGGCCATGTCGTGCGGCCGCGGTTGTGCGAACGCTTGAGTGCAGGGCTCGGAGGCAGGTTGCTGTTGGTCAGTGCCCCGGCGGGGTTCGGTAAAAGCTCCCTGGCGGTGGAGTTCTGCCAGAGCCTGCCGGCCCATTGGCAAAGCCTCTGGCTGGGTCTCAGTGCCCGGGACAACGATCCCGGCCGCTTCCTGGAGCGGTTGCTCGAAGGGCTCCAGGCTTTTTTCCCGCAACTGGGCGGTCGCGCCCTGGGGCTGCTGAAAATGCGCCAGCGTCATCAACCCTTTGCCTTCGAAGAATGGCTCGATGGCCTGTTGGACGAACTGTCCACGCACTTATCGCCCCATGAGCCCTTGCTACTGGTGCTCGACGATTACCACTTGGCCCAAAGCCCGGTGCTGGACCGCTGCCTGCAATTTTTCCTCAATCACCTACCCGACGGGTTGCTGGTCCTCGTCACCAGCCGCCAGCGCCCGGACTGGCATTTGGCGCGCCTGCGCCTGTCGCGGCAACTGCTCGAACTCAATGAACAGGACCTGCGCCTGACCCATGACGAAGCCTTGACCCTGCTCCAGCACCACAGCAGTTCGTTGCGCGGTGAGGCGCTGGAAAATCTTATCCAGCGCAGCGAAGGTTGGGTGGCCGGGCTGCGTTTCTGGTTGCTTGCCGCCTCCGAAGCCGGTACCGAAGGCCTGCTGCCCCAGGCCTTGCACGGCGGCGAAGGGCTGATTCGCGATTATCTGCTCGAAGAGGTCATCGACTGCCTGCCCGCCGAGGTGCAGGCATTTCTCTACGACACGGCCCCTCAGGAACGCTTTTGCAGCGAACTGTGCGACGCCGTGCGCGAGGCCCATGACAGCGCCGAAATCCTGCGTTACCTGGCGGCCCACCAGGTGTTCCTGGTGCCGCTGGACGAGCACGGCCATTGGTACCGATACCACCACCTGTTCTCCGACCTGCTGCGCAGTCGTCCCAGCGCACCGGCCATGGTCCCGGCGGCTACCCTGCACCTGCGAGCCTGCCGCTGGTTCAACGCTCAGGGCCTGATCGACGAAGCTGTGGAGCAGGCGCTGCGGGCCGGGCATCTGGACGTGGCGGCGAACCTGGTGCAGAACCTCTCGGAGGAGCAACTGCTGGCCGAGCAGAACGTCGGCATGTTGCTGCGCTGGAAAATGGACTTGCCCGACAGCCTGCTCATCAGCACCCCGCGGCTGATCGTGCTCTACAGCTGGGCGTTGGGGCTGGCCTGCCAGTTGGACGCTGCCGAAGAGCTGGCGGCGCACTTGAGTCGTTTCCTGCCGGCTCCCTCGGCCACAGCGCAAAAATCCATGCTCGCCCAATGGCTGGCCCTGAGCGGGATCGTCGCCCGTGGCCGGGGCGACCGCGAGACCACCGTGCGGTATTGCAGCGAAGCTTTGGAGAGCCTGCCGCAAAAACGCTACGGCCAGCGCCTGATGTGCCTGTCCACACTGTCGAACCTGGCGATTGCCGACGGCGACCTGTGGCGCGCCCGGAACCTGAACCGCGATTCCCTGGAGCTGGCGCAGCGGGTCGGTAATCCACTGTTCGAGGCCCTGGCCCATTACGATCGTGCCCGGGTCCTGCAGGCACGGGGAGAGATCCTGCGGGCGCTGGATGAAGTGCACCAGGGCCTGCAACGTTTGCACAAGCTGTCGCCCCAGCGGCTTTATGCGGTACGGGCGCGCTTGATCATGTACGAAGGTTTTTTGCTGACCTTGCGCATGCAGCCCCAGGCCGGCCTTGCGCGGCTGCAGGCGGGCCTCACCGAGGCCCGTGCCTGCCGCGACATCAGCGTGCTGATCGGCCATTGCGTGATCGCGCGTATCGAAGGCTACAGCGGCGAGTTCGCCCGGGCCTTCGCCGAACTGGCGGAAGCCGAGCGCCTGATGCATATCTGGGATGTTCCGCCGATCTACTATCTGGCGATGATCACCCTGGTCAAGTGCGAACTCTGGTTGGCCCAGGGCCGCACCGACCTGGCCGAAGCCTGGTTGGCCCGGCTGGGCCAGACCTACACGGGCGAACGGGCCGCCGCACCACCGGAATTCCACCCGCAACTGCCGCTGCATGTCGAGTTGCAACAGGCGGTGCTGGAGTCCATCCGGGGCCAACCTATACTCGCGCAAGGGCGGCTCGATGCCTTGCTTGAACACGGTCAGCAGAGTGGCCGGCAGATGCTCAGCGTGATGGCGCTCAACCAGAAAGTCGCCTTGCTGCTGAGCATCGGGCGTGAACCCGAAGCCCGTCGCACCCTGGCCCAGGCTTTCGAAGCCGCCAGCGGCGGGGTATTGCAGCCTTTCGAGTGGTTGTTCGGCGAGCACCGTGAATGGTTGCGCGAACAGCTGCTGCAGGCACCGCCCAGTACCTTGCGCGAGCACCTGCTCGAACGCCTGCCCTCGACGGTGGCCCAGCCTGCCGACCCAGCGGCGCCGGTCGAAACCCTCAGCAGTCGCGAGCGGGCGGTGTTGCAGTTGATTGCCCAAGGCTGCTCGAACCAGGAAATCAGCGAGCAGTTGTTTATCTCGCTGCACACCGTCAAGACCCACGCCAGCCACATCAACAGCAAACTCGGCGTCGAGCGCCGCACCCAGGCGGTGGCGCGGGCGAAGGCGTTGGGGTTGTTGGGTTGAGCGAGATTTTGGGAGCGGTGAGAACCCCCTGTGGCGAGGGAGCAAGCTCCCTCGCCACAAAGGCTTTGACAAGGAATCCTTCGATGTTGCCCCGCTACAAAACCATCCAATCCCCCGTCGGCCAACTGATCCTCGTCGCCCGGGAGACACGGCTGGCGGCCATCCTCTGGGAAAACGAGCGGCTCAATCGGGTGCGGCTGGGGCCTTTGGAGGAGGACACCCAGCACCCGGTCCTCAAGGAAACCGAGCGTCAGTTGCTGGAATACTTCGCCGGCCAGCGCCGTCGTTTCGAGCTGAAGCTGGACTTCGCAGGGACTGATTTCCAGATCCGCGTCTGGCAAGCCCTGTTGACCATCCCCTTCGGCGAAACCCGCAGCTACCGCGACATCGCCATCCAGATTGGCCAACCGACGGCGGTTCGGGCGGTTGGCGCCGCCAATGGCCGCAACCCCATCTCGATCATCGCCCCATGCCACCGCGTCATCGGCAGCTCCGGCAGCCTTACCGGCTTCGCTGGCGGCCTGGCGGCGAAGCAGCTGCTGCTCAGCCTTGAAGGCCAGCAGAGCCTGCAATTGGCGTTCTGACCTGCCGACTTCCCTGTGGGAGCGACCTTGCTCGCGATAGCGGAGTGTCAGCTTGCGAAAATACTGATCATGCCGCCGTCATCGCGAGCAAGCTCGCTCCCACAGGTGTTTTTGCATCCGCTCCCACAGGTTTCAGGCTGGTGGGGATTTGGGAGGCCGCATGCGCGTCGGCGGTTGGCCGTTGGCGTTGTGCTGGTAGATCTTCGTGGGCTGGCCCTGTTCATTGAAGAACACCTGGCCAATGCCTG
The DNA here is from genome assembly GCF_019956035.1 of Pseudomonas sp. A-RE-22. Lineage (NCBI taxonomy): Bacteria > Pseudomonadati > Pseudomonadota > Gammaproteobacteria > Pseudomonadales > Pseudomonadaceae > Pseudomonas > Pseudomonas sp. A-RE-22. Next base: position 16,074 of record NZ_JAHBCZ010000017.1, on the reverse strand, counting down.
CGCTGTTCCACAGCCGCTCACCGGCTTCGGCGTGTTCCGGGGTGTGGGGGACGATGCGCATGCTGCGGCGCTTGGTGAACCAATTCAAGGGCGAGCGCGGCGAGTAGAGCCAGCGGTTCAGGCGGTCGAACCATTCCAGCAGCGCAGGGGGAAATTCATTCTTGATGCCGCTGCTGGTGATCTGCCAGATGCGTGGGCCACCCTTGCGGTGCGGGATCAATACTTCGTAAACGAAGGAATAATGCACGTCCCCGGACAGCACCACGTAATTACCGGGCGTACGCGAGTGGCGGAAAATATTCAGGATCACCTGGGCAGCACCGCGATGGGCCATCCAGTTTTCCGCATCCACCAGCAGCGGATAACCGCACCAACTGAACACCCGCTGCACAGTCTCGATCAGCTTCACACCGAAGATCGGTGCCGGTGAGACGATGATCGCCGACGGGTGATCCAACAACTCCTGCTGCAACTCGCTCAGGGCTTCCCAATCCAGCAGGCCGGAAGGCTGCTTGAGGTTGTTCTCGCTGCGCCAGCGGCGGGTGCGGGTGTCGAGCACCACCAGGGCCGGGGTGCTCGGCAGCACGTAATGCCATTGCTGGAAAGCCAGCAGGGTGTCGATCAGTTGGTCCTGGGGTTCGCTGTCGAGGTAACGATCCCGGGCGGTGTCGCTCAGGGCCAAGGTTTGCGGGAGCACGTCAGCGAAGGCATCCGGGTTGTTGCCCCAGCCCTGGCAGAGCATGTAGGCGATCAACGCATTACCGATGATGCGTTTGGAGAACGGATGGCCGTAGGCCGTTTCCTCCCACTGCGCAGACAGGTTCCAGTCATCGGTAATGTCGTGGTCGTCGAAAATCATCAGGCACGACAGGTGCGCAAACACCCGCGCCACACCGCCCAGCCCGGTCTTGAACGCATCGATGCGCTGCTGTTCCAGGTCGTAGCGCTGGCGCCGTTCGACGGTCAGTTCGGGCGGTTGCACCGTGATCAGCGTCCAAGGCACGGGTGACCACACCAGTAGGTACATCGCCATGACCTCGGCGAAAGTCACCAGGTGATTGTCGGCGCTGCTGCTGGTGAAAATCGGCTTGCGGGCCCCGCCGAAAAATCGCTCGCGCAGGGTTTCGTTACTCTCAAGTGCCGGCAGCAAATCGGCACGATGGTAATAACTGGCCGGGTGCTGATAGAGCTTGGCGCTGTCTTCCACCACGGCACCGTCCAGGCATTCCTCGAACAGCCCCAAGCGTTCGATCAGCGCATGAATCGCCCGCAACATGGGCCCGGCGACGTCGTCGGCATAGACCTGGTCGCCGCTCATCATCAGCAATGCCGGGCGCTGCTCCGGGGTTTGCGCCAGCAGCCGGTCGACGCAGAGCAGGCCGTCGTTGGCTGGGTAGTGGGGTTTGCGGCAAGAGCCGTGGACCAGTTGCTCGATGCGCGAATGCAACATGAAATTCGGGCACGGTGCGCCGTCATACAGCAGATGCGGCGCCCATTCGGCGATGGGCGCGCCGTCCACCAGCAAGTCGTAGTCAATCGTCACATCCCGGGGCAGGGGGCTGTCGAGCCGTACATCGATCAGGTGTACAAAAGCCTGCTGCCCCACCGGCACCACGGTGCAGCACGTCGCATCCAGTGCACGATCGCCCACGCCGGCCACGCGCAACGTCAACGCCAATGCTCGCGTACCCACCAGCCACATCACCAGCCGCGAGGGCTCCAGCCGTCGCAACAGTGGGCCGACCAGGACGGCGGGCAGGGCGGTGGTATCGGCGGTGGACGGCAGCATTCGCGAGTAAAAGCTCTGTTCAGGGAGAGGCGGGGATCATAACGCAATGTGCCGGGTTGCTGGGGACGGTGGATTCAACGTGGATGACCGCTTTTGTGGCGAGGGAGCCTGCTCCCTCGTCACAGGGCCGTGCTATACCTTGTTACATCACTGGGCCTTGTTGGAAGCCTCAGCCGCCTTGATCAGGTCCGGCCCGATCTCCTGTTCAAACTTCGCCCACACCGGCTTCATTTTTTCGCGCCAGGCGTTACGCTGCTCTGGTGTGAGGGTAATGATCTCGGTGGTCTTGGCGTCCAGCACATGCTGCTTGTCCTGCTGGTTGAATCGCTCCGCTTCCTGGTTGGCATGGGCGGTGGATTCGACCACGATCTTGTCCAGTTCGCTGCGGATATCCGGCGGCAGGCCGTTCCAGAAGTCCGAGGTGGTGATCAGCATGTAGTCGAGTATGCCGTGGTTGGACTCGGTGACGTATTTCTGCACTTCATTGAGTTTCTGGTTGTAGAAGTTCGAATAGGTGTTTTCCGTGCCGTTGACCAGACCGGTGCGCAAAGCCTGGTACACCACCGAGAAGATCATCGGTTGCGCCTTGGCGCCCACGGCCTGGAACTGTTCCTGCAGCACCGCGGAGGTCTGTATCCGGAACGCCAGGCCGCGGGCATCCTCGGGGGTGCGCAGCGGCTTGTTGGCCGATAGCTGCTTCATGCCGTTGTGCCAATAGGCCAGGCCGGTGATGTTCTTGCTTTCCATGGACTTGAGCAGCTTCTGGCCCTCGGGGCTGCGCTGGAAACGGTCCACGGCGGCGATGTCGTTGAACAGGAAGGGCAAGTCGAACAACTGCACCGACTTGGTGTACTGATCGAACTTGGCCAGCGACCGCGCAATGATCTGCACTTCCCCGAGGAGCAAGGCTTCCAGCTCCTTGTCATCGCCATACAGCGTGGAGTTTGGGTACACCTCCACCTTCACCTTGCCCGCCAGTCGTTCATCCACGAGCTTCTTGAACATCAACGCGCCCTGGCCTTTGGGCGTTTGTTCGGCCACGACATGGGAAAACTTGATCACGATCGGTTCCGCCGCCGTGGCCGTGCCCAACGCACTGAAGGCCAGGGTACAGGCGAGCGTTATCCACATAGGTTTGAGCATTGCCGGATTTCCTTATGCATGTGTCGACGGTGCATTAACCACACCAGGAGCTGCACCTGCGGAGTGATGAGCCAGTGCCTTCGCTCCGCAGGTCTGTGTTCGGTTGGGCTTAACTCATCCCCAACCAGTTCGGTAGCACCAGCGAGATCCACGGCACATAGGTAATCAGCACCAGGAACGCCAGCAGAATCATCAACCATGGCATGGCGGCGCGGATGGTGGCGGGCAGGGACATGCCGGTCACCGCCGAGGTGACGAACAGGTTCAATCCCACTGGTGGCGTGATCAGGCCGATCTCCAGGTTCACCACCATGATGATGCCCAGGTGGATCGGGTCGATGCCCAGCTTCATGGCGATGGGGAACAGGATCGGCGCCAGGATCAGGATGATCGCCGAAGGCTCCATGAACGCGCCCGCGACCAGCAGCACGATGTTCACCACCAGCAGGAAGGTCACCGGCGTCAAGCCGGCATCGATCACCCATGCGGTGATTTGCTGCGGCAGTTGCTCGGTGGTCAGTACGTGGGCGAAGAGCATGGCGTTGGCGATGATGAACATCAGCATGATGCTCAGCTTGGCCGACTCCAGCAGCACTTTCGGCGTCTCACGGAACGTCAGGTCCTTGTAGACGAACAACGCAATGAACGCCGAATACACCGCCGCCACCGCCGCTGCTTCGGTGGGGGTGAACATCCCGGAGTAAATCCCGCCGAGGATGATGAACATCAGCAGCAGGCCCCAGATGGCCTGGCGTGCCGTGCTCAACCATTCACGGAGCGTCGCCCGGGGCAGGGCTGGGAGGTTTTTCTTCACTGCGACGATGTAGATCGCCACCATCAGGAAAAAACCCAACAACAAGCCGGGAATCACACCGGCCATGAACAGCTTGCCCACCGAGGTTTCGGTCGCCGCGGCATACACCACCATCACGATCGAGGGCGGAATCAGGATGCCCAGGGTCCCCGCGTTGCACACGATGCCTGCGCCAAACGCCTGTGGATAACCCGAGCGCACCATCCCGGCAATGGCGATGGAACCGACCGCTGCCACTGTCGCGGGGCTTGAGCCCGACAACGCCGCAAACAGCATGCAAGCCAGCACCGCCGCAATCGCCAGGCCGCCACGGATATGCCCGACGCAGGCGTTGGCAAAGTCGATCAGCCGTCGTGCCACACCGCCGGTAGTCATGAACGCACCGGCCAGCAGGAAGAACGGAATCGCCAGCAACGTGTAGTGCTCGGACGTTTCGAACAGCTTGATCGCCAGTGAGCGCACCGAGTCGGGGCTGAAGAAAATGATGGTCAGCGAACCGGCCAACCCCAGCGATATGGCAATGGGCACGCCGATGAACATCAGCACGAACAGCGCTATGAACAGGAAGGCAATGGTCATGGCTTGTCTTCCTCATGTTCGGTCAATTTGATGGCTTCGGCCGCTTCATCGGCCAGGCCCAGACCGGTCTGGCGGTTGCGCAGGATCCGTACGAGAATTTCCGCGAAACGGATAAACACCAGGGCAAAACCGACTGGCACGATCAACCCGACATGCCACTGCATGATGCCGAAATGGCCGAGATCCTCGGCGCCGATCTGGGCAATCATCAACGTGTTGATCCATTCGAAACTCGCCACCGCCAGCAGCCCGGCATAGCCAAGGCAGCACAGGCAAGCAATGACGCCGATGAAGCGCTGCACCGGTTTGCTCGCCAGTTTCACCAGCGCATCGACGCCGATGTGCCCGGCCGTGCGCACGCCGTACGACAACCCGAAAAAGATCAGCCAGCCAAACAGGGCCTTGGTCAGCGAATTGCTCCAGGTCATTGCCTGGGCCATGGACATGATGCTGTCGCCCGCGGCGAACAGCGGCTCGCTGGCGGCTGACCAGTGGTCGCCAAGGCTGTAGAACACGCTGTAGAGGTTGTTGAGCACCACGTAGACGAATGTAACCAGCGTCATGGCGGCCAGAAGGAAGGCGATGAAACCTTCCTCGAAGTGTTCCCAAATGCGCCGAAGGGCGTTCATGGACGACATCTCCTGTAGGGGACGACTGGCCGGTGCTACCAGGACAGCGGCACCGGCCAACCCATCACTGGGCCTTGTTGGAGGCTTCGGCGGCTTTGATCAGGTCAGTGCCGATATCATCTTCGAACTTACTCCAGACGGGCTTCATCTTGTCGCGCCATGCGTTACGCTCTTCAGGCGTGAGGGTCATGATCTCGGTGGTCTTGGCGTCGAGGATGCGTTGCTTGTCGTGCTGGTTCAGCTGTGCCGCTTCCTGGTTTACATGGGTGGTGACTTGCGCGACGATCTTTTCCAGTTCGCTGCGAATATCCGGCGGCAGGCCGTTCCAGAAGGTGGTGTTGGTGATCAGCATGTAGTCGAGTACACCGTGGTTGGATTCGGTGATGTACTTCTGCACTTCATGCAACTTCTGGCTGTAGATGTTCGAGTAGGGGTTTTCCGCACCGTTGACCACGCCGGTCTGCAAGCCCTGATAAACCTCGGCGAAACTCATCTTGCGCGGGTTGGCGTTCACCGCCTTGAATTGCTCTTCCAGTACCGCCGATGCCTGTACGCGGAACTTCAGGCCACGAGCATCCTTGGGTTCACGCAGGGGTTTGTTCGCCGACAGCTGCTTCATGCCGTTGTGCCAATAAGCCAGGCCGGTGATGTTCTTGCTTTCCATGGATTTGAGCAGCTTCTGGCCTTCAGGGCTCAACTGGAAACGGTCCACGGCGGAGATATCATCGAACAGGAACGGCAAGTCAAACAACTGTACGGTCTTGGTGTATTGCTCGAACTTGGCCAGTGACGGCGCGATCATCTGCACGTCGCCCAATAGCAGGGCTTCCATTTCCTTGCCATCGCCGAACAGTGAAGAGTTGGGGTAGACCTCGACCTTCACTTTGCCTGGCAACCGTTCTTCCACGAGTTTCTTGAACAGCAGCGCGCCTTGGCCTTTTGGTGTTTGTTCGGCGACCACATGGGAGAACTTGATCACCACCGGATCTGCCGCCATGGCCGTGCTCATCGCACTAAGGGCCAATGTGCAAGCGAGCGCTTTCCAGATAGGTTTGAACATTACGGGCTTTCCTCTTGTTTTTAGTATTTTCGTGCGGGCTCATTCAAAACACAGCGCACGGCGGAACAGTGATGAGTCTAGGCAGAAAAACAACTTGTCGGGGACGGTTAACGGGAAAACTGTCATTCGGAGGTACGTCTCGACAGGTTGCGCTAGAGCCTTCCTTGCGCCGGGCTGAAACATCACAAACGGTGATTTCGAAAGGTTTCAGCCAATAACCGTGCCTGGGACAGGAAACCGTAAAGGGTCGGTGATGGCTACTGGCTTTCAATCTTGCGCCAGCGCTTATTGGATCCATGGTGCGAGCAGGTCTGCTAGGCTATTCGTCCAGGATAAAAACCTCATGGAGAGGGCAGAATGTTTACATTCGACACGTTGTGGAAAAGCCATCCGCAGATATTTGGTGATGCCGCGCCTTGCAGAACCAATGGAGCCAAGAACTTCAGTGACCAATGCGCGATCAACCTCGGCGTGGCCCTGCGTCGCGCTGGTGCAGACATGAGTCAGCTCAAAAGCGTGCGACATTGCTGGCAACACCCCAAGAGCGACGGGCACATATTGGCCGCCGAAGAGCTCGCCAAGGCCTTGAGCCGCGCCAAGATTCCTGGCTTGCAGGCCATGAAGACCATTAAAAGCGAAGAATTCGAAGAGACCCTGAGCGGGCAGCAGGGCGTTATTTTCTTCAAGGACTTCTGGCGTCGGGCAAACGAAACCACGACCAACCGCAGCGGCGATCACATCGACCTGTGGAATGGCCGTCGCCTGACGGATTGGCTGAGCTACCCACGTATACAAATGGGTTTTTCGATCGAAGGCACGTTCTCGGACTTTCACGATTCCAAGGACATCTGGTTCTGGAAAGTCATATGAACGTCATCAAGGAAACTTTGTTTGTTCTCCTGATCATCGTGTTGGCGGTCGGTACATTTAATTTGGCATTCATGGCCGTTGGTAGTTATTTCGGGCCGTTCTATGAGAGCGAAGCAGACCAGAGCCGCAACTTTGCGATCTGGTTGTTTGGCAATGTCGGGGTGGTGGTCGTGGCTGCGACGGTGGGCATTGTCTGGAGTCGACGGCGCAAACCTCGAATCTAGCCAGGCAGCCAAAGTCAGCACAAAATCTGTGACAGGGAGTCCACCCTCCGCAGCCACCGCCTCCCACAGTTTTTGATTGCGGCTATTCACAAGTTCGGCGTTCGCCAGAGATCCCTGTGGGAGCGAGCCTGCTCGCGATGACGGCGGCACAGTCAACATCACCGCCGCTGACACACCTCTATCGCGAGCAAGCTCGCTCCCACAGTTTTGATCCCAGGTGTTCACGAATTCTGCGCTCACCACAGTCCCCCTGTGGGAGCGAGCTTGCTCGCGATGCCGGCGGCACAGCCAACATCACCGTCTCAGACAGACCGCTATCGCGAGCAAGCTCGCTCCACAGTCGCCCATCCCCTGGCCCACGTCTTCAGCCTTCAAGGCACTACGTCGTCTGCGGCAAGTGGTCTCACTTCAGGCTGCGTGGTATGACGACATTTTAGAATTTTGCTCATGGAAATAACCTCTTCTTCGCGGAAAACCTCGTGCGTACGCAAGTTTTATTGCGTTTAAGGGGTTGACAGTCCACCAAGAACGTCAGAATAATCCGCATCGTTGTATGACGACATACAAATAAACAATAACAACATTGGTGTTCCTCCCCATGAGAATCACAGGCGTTCACGTCGACGTTTTTTCCACCCCTTCGCGCCGTGCCCAGGACAGCGCCGGCCATGCCCATCCCGGCGATGAGGTCATGATCAAGATGGCTTTGCTGCGAATCGGTTGCGACGATGGCTCCGAGGGCTATGCCTTCGGCCCGCCTGAGTTGATTCGGCCGCACATCATCGAGTCCTTCGTGCGCAAAGTGCTGATCGGTCGCGACCCGATGGATCGCGAGAGCATCTGGCAAGACCTGGCACACTGGCAGCGCGGCAGTGCCGGGCAGTTCACCGACCGGGCGCTGGCGCTGGTGGAGCAAGCCTTGTGGGACTTGGCCGGGCGTGCGCTCAAGCTGCCGGTGCACAAGTTGATTGGCGGCTATCGTGACAAGGTTCCGGCGTACGGCTCGACGATGTGCGGCGACGATTTGCCGGGTGGGTTGTCGACGCCGGACGAGTACGCTCAGTTCGCCGAGAAGCTGGTCCAGCGCGGCTACAAGGCCATCAAGTTGCACACCTGGATGCCGCCGATTTCCTTCGCCCCCAACCCGCAGATGGACATCCAGGCCTGCGCCGCCGTGCGTGAGGCGGTCGGCCCCAACATCGCGTTGATGCTCGACGGTTACCACTGGTACAGCCGCATGGACGCGCTGACCATCGGCAAGGCACTGCAGGAACTGAATTTTGCCTGGTTCGAAGAACCGATGATGGAAGACTCGGCCGAGTCCTATGCCTGGCTGGCGGCCAACCTGGATATTCCAGTGCTGGGCCCGGAAAGCATCGCCGGCAAGTTTCACAGCCGCGCCAGTTGGGTCACCCACAAGTCCTGTGACATCCTGCGTGCCGGCGTGGCCGGGGTCGGTGGTATCGGGCCGTGCCTGAAGGTGGCGCACTTGGCTGAGTCGTTCGGCATGGATTGCGAAGTCCACGGCAATGGCGCGGCGAACCTGGCGGTGGTCGGTGCCATCAGCAACTGTCGTTGGTACGAGCGTGGCCTGCTGCACCCGTTCCTCGACTATGAAGAAGTCCCGGCGCACCTCAACAGCATCGTCGACCCGATGGATGCCAACGGTTTTGTGCATCTCTCCGATCGGCCAGGGTTGGGCGAAGACATCAACTTCGCGTATATCGAGGCCAACACCCTGTCTCGACATTGATCCTGTTCCACGCCTGAGGCTGATGGCTGCCCGGGCGACAAAGTCTTTATAAATATAAGAAAGGACTGAACCATGAATCTCTGGCCCAAGCGCCTGACCAGGCTGCTATGTGTCGCCGTGGCCCTGTGCGCAGTGCAGGTGCCCGTCAGCCTGGCCCAAGGCGAAACGCCCCCCGACCAATTGGTGGTGGGCATGAGCATGATCAACCTGCTGTCTCTGGACCCCGCTGCGGCCACCGGCCTGGAGGTCGCCGAAGTCAACGCCAACGTCTATGACATGCTCCTGGAGCAGGACGCGGCGCAGCCGGACACGCTGATTCCGGCCCTGGCGAAAACCTGGGAAGTCAGCCCCGACCGCATGCGCCTGACGTTCCAGTTGCGCGACGACGTGCGTTTTCACTCCGGTGCGCCACTGACCGCGCAAGACGTCGCCTGGTCATTGCAACGGGTGGTCACCCTCAACCGCGCCCTGGCTTCAACCTGGAAAGCCTACGGCTTCACCGCCGACAACGTCGTCAAACTGATGCGTGCCGAAGGGCCGCACACCTTTGTCATGGAGCTGCCCCGCATTACCGACCCGATGCTGGTGCTCAATACCCTGGCGACCTCTCCTAGCGCCTTCATCATCGATCGCTCGGTCGCCTTGCAACATCAGGTCGGCGACGACCAGGGCGCTGCATGGCTGGCGACGCACACGGCCGGGTCCGGCGCGTTCAAGCTCGACATCTGGCGGGCCAACGACGTGATCCTGATGAGTCGTCATGACGACTATTGGCGCGGCCCCGCGAAGTTGCGCCGGGTGATCATGCGCAACATGACCGAGTCCCAGGCACTGCGCCTGATGGTCGAGCGCGGTGACCTGGACGTCGCCCGGGGCATGGCCGCCACCGACATCAAGGCGCTGGGCAAGGTCGAAGAAGTGCGCATCCAGAGCATCGCCCGCGGCACGCTGTATTACGTGGCGATGAGCATGCAGCAACCGTTGTTCCAGGACATCCGCGTGCGCCAGGCCATCCGCCTGCTGATCGACTACCAGGGCATCAACGATGTGGTGATGCCGCACTACGGCGTGATCAATCAGCGGCCGTTGCAACTGGGGCTGCCTGCACGCCTGGAGGATCCGGGCTATCGCCTGGATGTGGCCGAGGCCAAGCGCCTGCTGGCGGCGGCCGGACATGCCGAAGGCTTCAAGGTGACCATCCGTTCGCTGACCGATCCACCGTTCATCAACATCGCCACCAGCCTGCAAGCGACACTGGCCCAGGCGGGCATCCAGGCGACGATCATCACCGGCACCGGCAACCAGATCTATGGGGCGATGCGCGACCGCCAGTTCGACATCCTCGTCGGTCGTGGTGGCGGCGGGGCGGAGCGTCATCCGCACTCGAGCCTGCGGGCCCTGGTGTACAACCCGGACAACCGCACCGAAGCCAAGCTGAGCAACTTCCAGGGCTGGCGCACCTCGTTCTTCAGCCCGCAGCTCAATCAACTGATCGAGCAAGCCGAGCGCGAGCGTGACCCCGAGCACCAGCGCGAAATCTACGCGCAGATCCAGACCCTCTACGACCAACAGGCCGGGGCGATCATGCCGGTCTCACAGATGGTGGACGAAGTGGTGATCCATGCGGATGTGCGCAACTACATTGGCCACACCGCCGCCACCACGCGTCTTCGGGACGTCTACAAGCAGCGCTGAAATCGACGGCCACAGGGCCAAGGCAGGAATGAACATGTCGACTGCATCCTTTTCAATCTGGACCACCCGGGCCGCTTCGGCGACCCGACGCGGCGGCTCGGTGGCGGTGACGTTGCTGGGGTTGCTGCTACTGACTTTTTTCATCGGACGAGTGATGCCCCTGGACCCGGTGCTGGCCATCGTCGGCCCGGACGCCGACGCCTCGGCCTACGCCCAGGTGTACAAAGAGCTGGGCCTGGACAAACCGTTGTGGACCCAGTTCGCGATCTACCTCGGCGACCTGTTGCACGGTGATTTCGGCATGGCCTTGCTGACCGGCAACCCGGTCATCACCGACATCGCCCGGGTCTTCCCGGCTACGTTGGAACTGGCGACCCTGGCCATTCTGTTCGGCGTGTTGGCGGGCCTGCCGCTGGGTGTCTACGCCGCGACTCATCAGGGACGTGCCGGTGACCATATCGCGCGTCTGATTACCCTGTTCGGTTATTCCACACCGATTTTCTGGATCGGCATGATGGCTTTCCTGGTGTTCTACGCCTGGCTGGGTTGGGTCGGTGGCGTCGGGCGCATCGGCCTGGCCTATGACGGGCTGATCCCGAGACACACCGGGCTGTTGTTGATCGACACCGCCTGGTCCGGCGACTGGGAGGCCTTTCGCAGTGCGTTGCGCCACATCCTGCTGCCGGCGGTAATCCTCAGCTTCAACTCGGTCGCCTACATCAGCCGCATGACCCGCAGCTTCATGCTCGAGCAGCTGTCCCAGGAATACATCATCACCGCCCGGGTCAAGGGTTTGTCCCAGCGACGCATCGTCTGGGGTCATGCGTTCGGCAACATCCGCGTGCAGTTGCTGACCATCGTCGCGCTGGCCTACGGCGGCCTGCTGGAGGGCGCGGTGCTGATCGAAACCGTGTTCGCCTGGCCGGGCTTCGGCCAGTACCTGACCAGCAGTTTGCTGCTCGGTGACATGAACGCGGTGATGGCCTGCGTGCTGTTGATCGGCCTCATCTTCGTGACGCTGAACCTGATCAGCGACGCGCTGTACAAGATCTTCGACCCGAGGACTCGCTAATGAACCTGCCCCTGGCTTCCAGCGCACCCGCCGCCGCGCTGCCCGCTTCCAGTACCGCAGCGATGGCCGCCAGCACCTTGCGCCTGCTGCGTTTCCTGCTGCGCAACCCGATGACCTTCGCCGGCCTGGTCGTTGTCTCGACCCTGATGCTGGTCGCGGCTTTTGCTCCCTGGATCGCCGGCCACGATCCGTTGCTGCAGAACCTCGCCGGCGCGTTGCAGGCACCCAGTAGCGCGCACTGGTTCGGCACTGACGAATACGGTCGCGATGTGTTCGCCCGGCTCGTCTACGGCTCGCGCATCACCCTGTACATCGTCTTGCTGGTGACGGTGATTGTCGGCCCCATCGGCCTGCTGGTCGGGACGGTTTCCGGTTACTTCGGTGGCTGGGTCGACAGCCTGTTCATGCGCATCACCGACATCTTCATCTCGTTCCCCAGCCTGGTCCTGGCGCTGGCGTTCATCGCCGCCCTCGGCCCGGGGCTGGAGCACGCAGTAATCGCCATCGCACTCACCGCATGGCCGCCGATTGCCCGGCTTGCCCGCGCCGAAACACTGCCGTTGCGCAACGCCGACTTCGTCGTCGCGGTACAGCTCCAGGGTGCATCCAGTACCCGGGTCATCCTGCGGCACATCATTCCAATGTGCCTGTCGTCGGTGATCATCCGCCTGACCATGAACATGGCGAGCATCATCCTCACCGCCGCCGCCCTGGGCTTTCTCGGTCTCGGCGCCCAGGCACCGTTGCCGGAGTGGGGCGCGATGATCTCCACCGGGCGGCGCTACATGCTCGAAAGCTGGTGGCTGGTGGCGGCGCCCGGTGCGGCGATCATGCTGGTCAGCCTGGCTTTCAACCTGTTGGGCGACGGCTTGCGCGACGTCCTTGACCCCCGCAGCCAATCCTGAGGACAGCCCCATGACTGAGATAAAACTTGCGGTACAGGACTTGTGCGTGGAGTTTCGCAACGCCGGCAAAACCTCCCTGGCGGTGCGTGACGTGTCGTTCACCCTGGGCCGGGAAAAACTCGCCATCGTTGGTGAATCCGGCTCGGGCAAATCCACCGTCGGCCGCAGCCTTTTGCGTCTGCATCCGCCGACCGCGCGGGTCACCGCCAAGACGTTGCGCTTCGCCGACATCGACCTGTTGGCCGCCAGCGAAAAGCAGATCCAGGCGATTCGCGGCGCGCGCATGTCGATGATCATGCAAGACCCAAAGTACTCGCTGAACCCCGTGGTGCGGGTCGGCGAACAAATCGCCGAGGCCTACCTGGCCCATCACAAAGTGCCCCATCGCGAGGCCCGCGAACGCGCCCTGGACATGCTCGCCAAGGTGCACATTCGCGACCCTCGGCGGGTCTATGAACTGTACCCCCACGAGGTCTCGGGCGGCATGGGCCAGCGGATCATGATCGCCATGATGGTGATCACCGATCCCCAGGTGATCATCGCCGACGAACCGACTTCGGCGCTGGACGTGTCGGTGCGCCGCCAGGTGCTCAACGTGCTGGAAGAGTTGGTCAGCGAGCGTGACCTGGGGCTGATTTTCATCAGTCACGATTTGAATCTGGTGCGGCATTTCTGTGACCGCGTGCTGGTGATGTACGCCGGTCGCGTGGTCGAGTCGATTGCCGCCGCCGACCTGGGTAACGCCACCCATCCTTACACCCAGGGCCTGTTGGCCGCATTGCCGAGCCTGGACCATCCACGCGCCACGCTGCCGGTGCTGCAGCGCGACCCACACTGGTTGAATGCTTGAGGAGCCTGTCATGAGCATGATTGAAATCGCCGGCCTGAACCTCAGTTTTGGCTCCGGCGCGGCACTGAACGCGGTACTGCACGACGTCGATTTGAGTGTCGCCGAAGGCGAGGCATTCGGCCTGGTGGGGGAGTCCGGTTCGGGCAAGACCACCGTGCTGCGCTGCCTGGCCGGGCAGTACCAGCATTGGAACGGACAACTGCGGGTCGCAGGGCAAGCCGTGACCCGCAACCTGCCGCTGAATCACTACCGCACCGTGCAGATGGTGTTCCAGGACCCGTATGCCTCGTTGCATCCGCGCTACACCGTCGATGCCGCGTTGCAGGAACCGCTGCGCATCCACGGCATCGACGGGCGTGCGCAGAAGGTCAGCGAGATCCTGCGCAAGGTCGGCTTGAACGACAGCTTCCGCTTTCGTTATCCGCACCAGTTGTCCGGCGGTCAGCGCCAACGGGTGGCGATTGCCCGTGCGCTGATCCTGCGTCCCCGGGTGCTGTTGCTGGACGAGCCGACCTCGGCGCTGGATGTCTCGGTGCAGGCGGAGATCCTCAACCTGCTGGCCGACTTGCGTCGCCAGGAAGGGCTGACCTACCTGATGGTCACCCATGATCTGGCGGTGGTGGCGCACCTGTGTGATCGGCTGGCAGTGATGCAGCAGGGCAGGGTGGTGGAGACGCTCGACAGTCACCTGCTGGCGAGCGACGGCGCTGTCCATGCGTACACCCGTTTGCTGGTGCAAGCCAGTCGCGACATACAGCGTGTACCCATCGCTGTCTGAGTTTTTTAACTGACGAGTTGTACTTGTTTTAACCCGTAAAAGACGTTGAGCCCCAGGTATCAATGCCGCGCACGCGCTCGCCTGTGATTTGGCGTTTACCCCAACTAACTATTAAACCAACAAGAATAAAAAACATGAAAAAGTCCCTCGTAGTTCTGTCCATCGCTTCGTTGTTCACGTCGGTTGTTGCACAGGCCGATACCGGTTATATCAACGTACGCCATCAATATGCGGAACAGTCGCGCATGCATGCCGACCGCGCCAAGTTCGGCATGCGGCTGGACAACGGCATTGGGTTGGAAGGTGAACTCAAATACAAGACCGCCGGTGATCGCGAAGACGTCGCCTTCGACAACACCGTTGGCAGCGGCCATGAATTCACCGTCAACTACCAGCACAAGATCGATGACCGCTGGACGCTGACGCCCTCGTTCGCCATGGAGAGCGATGAGGAATCCACCACCTACAAATTGGGCATGCGCCTGGGCTACAAGATCACCAAGGAACTGAGCATCGCCGGTCGCTACCGCTACGATTCGTCCAAGCTGGACCGTGACAAGGTTGATCATGACGTGCCGGACAACGGCCAGGACGATCAGAAAATCAATCGCTACGACGTCTACGTCAACTACGCCGATCAAGGGCCGTGGGCTTATGAGTATCAACTGACGTACTTCGATGCCAACTACATCCGTTATAACGGCGGCACCGATGACTATGAACAGAATGCCGTGGTCAAGTACAAGTGGGATAAGCGCTGGGCACCGTTCTTTGAAGTGGGCGATATCAAGGTCAACTCGGTCGACAGTGATCGCCAACTGCGCCTGCGGGTCGGCATTCAATACAACTTTTTCTAAGTTGTGGTAGCACTGGGATCAACTTGTGGGAGCCGAGCGTTCACAGATCAGGCGTTCACCATAGATCCCCTGTGGGAGCTGAGCTTGCTCGCGATGGCGGTGTGTCTGTGCCAATGATGTTGTGGATGTATCGCCGTCATCGCGAGCAAGCTCGGCTCCCACACTGGTTTTCGAGCGTTCACAGATCAGGCGCTCACCATAGTCCTCTGTGGGAGCTGAGCTTGCTCGCGATAGCGGTCTGCCTGTGCCGATGATGTTGAATGTATCGCCGTCATCGCGAGCAAGCTCGGCTCCCACACTGATTTTCGGGCGTTCACAGATCAGGCGCTCACCCTAGATCCCCTGTGGGAGCTGAGCTCGCTCGCGATAGCGGTCTGCCTGTGCCAATGATGTTGAATGTCTCGCCGTCATCGCGAGCAAGCTCGGCTCCCACACTGGTTTTCGAGCGTTCACAGATCAGGCGCTCACCATAGTCCTCTGTGGGAGCTGAGCTTGCTCGCGATAGCGGTCTGCCTGTGCCGATGATGTTGAATGTATCGCCGTCATCGCGAGCAAGCTCGGCTCCCACACTGATTTTCGGGCGTTCACAGATCAGGCGCTCACCCTAGATCCCCTGTGGGAGCTGAGCTCGCTCGCGATAGCGGTCTGCCTGTGCCAATGATGTTGAATGTCTCGCCGTCATCGCGAGCAAGCTCGGCTCCCACACTGATTTTCGAGCGTTCACAGATCAGGCGCTCACCATAGCTCCCCTGTGGGAGCTGAGCTCGCTCGCGATAGCGGTCTGCCTGTGCCGATGATGTTGAATGTCTCGCCGTCATCGCGAGCAAGCTCGGCTCCCACACTGGTTTTCGAGCGTTCACAGATCAGGCGCTCACCATAGCTCCTCTGTGGGAGCTGAGCTCGCTCGCGATAGCGGTCTGTCTGTGCCGATGATGTTGGATGTATCGCCGTCATCGCGAGCAAGCTCGGCTCCCACACTGGTTTTCGAGCGTTCACAGATCAGGCGCTCACCATAGCTCCTCTGTGGGAGCTGAGCTCGCTCGCGATAGCGGTCTG